>CAXSER010000083.1:0-9311 GCA_964236315.1 uncultured Acetobacteraceae bacterium
GCCCCGGCGCCGTTGTGGTGGGGAGGGTACAGCGGGGGGGGGGTTAGTAAACGGGGGGGGGCGGGGCCGGGGCGCCGGCGCCGCGGGGCGGCGTGCGGGGCGCCGGGGGGGGCGGGGGTGCGGGGCGGGGGTGCCGGGTGGCGTGCCGGGCGGGATGGCGGGCGGCGTGTCAGGCGGGGGCGTCGCCGGGGGGGGCTGCGTGGCGCTGCCGGGCCTCGAGCTGCTCGAAGTAGCGCTCGACCTCGGGGGAGGCGCCGCCGAGGTGCAGGTAGGCGTTGTCGAAGGCGGCGATGTCCTGCAGGCCGGCGACGTCGAGCACGCGCAGCACCCGGTGCTCCATCACGATCAGACGGCGCTCGCGGAACTCGCGGAGCACGCGGTTGACGTGCACGGGGGTCAGGCCGAGCGCGTCGCCCAGCTCGGTCTGCGTGAGCGGCAGGCGGAACGCCTCGCCCTCGGCGAGGCCCATCGCGGCGTGGCGCCAGAGCAGCTCGCACAGCAGGTAGGCGATGCGGCCGCGCGCGTCGCGCCGGCCCAGCGAGACGATGCGCTCGCGCAGCATCGACTCCTCCTGCAGCGAGCTCCACCACAGGGCGGCGGAGATCCTGGGCCGTGTGGCGAAGGTGCGCATCAGGCCGTCGTGCGAGACGGGGGAGACGCGGACCGGGGTGAGGGTGCCGATCGAGTGGTCCATGGTCCTGAGCAGGAACACGTGCGGGTCGCACAGGTCGCCGGGGATCAGGAAGGTCATGATCTGCCGCCGCCCGTCGCGCAGGTTGCGGTAGCGCACCGCCATGCCCTCCTGCAGCAGGAACACCGAGCGCGGCACCATGCCCTCGGACACGATGTCGGTGTCGGCGCGGAACCGCTCGGTGGTTGTGGTCAGCCCGTCGAGCACGCTCCTGTCGGAGTCCGAGAGCGGGACGAACAACGAGAGCTTGCGGGCCAGGAGGTTCTCTCCCGGCAGCGGAGCGGACGCGTCATCGCGTCCGGTGGCGGAACGAGTCATCCGGAATCTCCGCCGACTTATACCAGTTGAGCGCCCGGGGGCAGTCGGCTTGCTAGACCCGGGGCTGGCGACGCAACGCGACGCGGGTGCGCCGGCAGGGGGGCTCGATGGCAGGCTGCCACGGTTTGCGGCGCGACGTCCCCGGTTTTGTGCCGGTCCGCCCGGTGGCCGCTCAGGCGGTGGCCGCTCAGGCGGTGGCCGCTCAGGCGCTGGCCGCTCAGGCGCCGGCCGGCACGGCGGGGCGCGCGGCCGCCGCCATGCTCCGCGAGATGGTCTGCAGCAGGAGGATCGAGGCGACGCTGACCACGACGCCCCCGCCGGTGACGGCGATCTCGCGCCTGACCTCGATGACGCCGTCGATGGCGTCGACGACCTCCTCTCGGCTGACGGTGCCGCGCGAGATGAGCAGGAGGGCCAGGCTCTCGCAGAGCATGAGCGCAGCCTGGCCGTGCGGGTCGGGGGGTGATGTCATCTGGCACCATAGCGCCGATGCGGCGCCGATGTCGCACACGCAGTTTAGTTCCGGGGGGCAAACGGCGTCCCGGGGGCGGGGCGCGCGATGATGCACGACCTCTCCCGCCGGCTGGGCTGGCAGAGGCGGCGGGACGACGGCGCGTCGTCGCCGCGGGCGTGCGGGCAGATGGGCCTGGCGGCGCGGTTCGGGGCGTTCGCCGCGCGGTGCGACGACCTGCAGCCGCTGCTCGACGAGGGGTGCCGTGTGGCGGCGGAGGGGCTGGCCGCGCGCTTCGCCAAGCTGCTGGTGCACCGGGCCGAGGAGCGCCGCTTCGTGCTGCAGGCCGGGGTCGGCTGGCGCGAGGGCCTCGTGGGGCAGGCGCGGCTCGACGCGGACACCGGGACCGCGGCCGGCTTCGCCTGGCACAGCGGGCAGCCCGTGCTGTCCAACGACATCGTGGCCGAGGGACGGTTCCGGGTGCCGGGCCTGCTGGCGGAGCACGGCATCGGCTGCAGCATCAACGTGGTGGTGCCCGGCGAGGCGGGCGGGCCGGCGTTCGGCGTGCTGGAGGTCGAGGGCCGCGGGCGGGGCGGGTTCCGCGTGGAGGACGCGACCTTCCTGCAGCTGCTGGCGCACAGCCTGGCGGCGGGGGTGGCGCGCATCGCCGGGCGCGCGCTGCAGGAGGCGCAGGGCGCGCGCGACGCGCTCGACCACCAGCTGTCGCTGTGCGAGATGCACCACCGCGTGCGCAACGACCTGCAGGCGGTGTGCGCCAGCCTGGGGCTGGAGGCGCGCGGCGTCGCGGACCCGGCGCAGCGCCAGGGGCTGGGGCGGATCAGCGGGCGGGTGCTGGCGCTGGCGGGGCTGTACGACCACCTGCTCGGCCCGGGCGGCGCGCAGGAGGTGGAGTTCGGCGGCTACCTGCGCACTCTGTGCCGGCGGATCGTGGAGGCGGGCGGGCTGGACGCGCGCTCGATCGACCTGCACGTCGAGACGCAGGCGGTGGCGATGTCGCGCAGGCGGGCGCTGTCGCTGGCGGTGGCGGTCAACGAGCTGGTGTCGAACGCGGCCGAGCACGCGTTCGTGGGGCGCCAGTTCGGGCGGATCACCGTGTCGCTGCGCACGACGACGCTTGGCGGCGCGGTGCTGACGGTGGCGGACCAGGGGCGCGGGTTCTTTGGGCCGCGGCCGGGGGGCGCGGGGCTGGGGTTCGTCGAGCGGCTGGTGCGGCAGGCGGGCGGGGTGCTGGCGCGCGAGGACGGGGACGGGACGCTGTGGCGGATCGCGCTGGCGGCGGAGGGGTAGGAAGCAAGGCTGGGCGCTGCCCAAACCCGCCAGGGGCGAGCCGCCCCTGGACCGGCCTCCCCAAGTGAAGCCGGTCCAGGGGGGCTCCCCCTGGCGGAGTTCGAGGCAGAGCCTCGACCTTGCCTGTTGCTAGACCGAAAAGTACTTCGCGTTCGGGTTGAGCACGACGATGGCGGAGGTGGACTGCTCCGGGTGGAGCTGGTGCTCGTCGGAGAGCGAGATGCCGATGCGCTCGCCGCCGAGCAGGTTCAGCAGGGGCTCCTGGTCCTCCAGGCGCGGGCAGGCGGGGTAGCCGAAGGAGTAGCGGCTGCCGCGGTAGGACTGCGAGAGCATCCTCTCCATGTCGCGGTCGTCCTCGGACGCGAAGCCCAGCTCGGCGCGGATGCGCTTGTGGGTGTACTCGGCCATCGCCTCGGCCATCTCCACCGACAGGCCGTGCAGGTAGAGGTAGTCCTGGTAGCGGTTGTCGTTGAACCAGTCGCGCGCGGTGTCGGACGCCTGCTGGCCGACGGTGACGACCTGCAGGCCGATGACGTCGCGCTCCGCGTCGTCGACGTCGCGGAAGAAGTCGGCGATGCACTCGCCGTCGTCCTTGGGCTGTCGGGGCAGGGCGAAGCGGGCGACCTCGGTGGTGCCGTCCTGCTCGAAGACGATGAGGTCGTTGCCCTGGCCGGCGGCCTTCCAGTAGCCGTAGATCGCCTGGGGGTGGAGGATGTCGTCGGCCTCGCACAGGGCGAGCATGCGCTTCATCACCGGGCGCAGCTCCTGCTTCGCCCAGCCGAGGAACTCCTCCAGCGTGCGGCCCTGCTTCCGGAAGCCCCACTGGAACTGGTACAGGCTGCGCTCATTGAGGAACGGCAGGACGGCGCGGGTCGTGGCCGACAGCGTGCGCGGGCCCCAGAAGGGGGGCTCGATCACCGGGGTCGACTGCGTCAGGCGGTGGCGGCGCGTGCGGGCGGCGTTGACGTCGACGGGGGCGAAGGCCTTGACGTCGGCGGCGCCGAGGGTGCGGGCGGTGTTGCGGGCCTTGCCGACGCGCTTGGACTGGATGGCGGCGAGGTAGTCGTCGAAGCCGTTGCCGGTGACGCGCTCCATCAGGTTCAGGCCGTCGAA
This sequence comes from uncultured Acetobacteraceae bacterium, assembly GCA_964236315.1. Classification (GTDB taxonomy): domain Bacteria; phylum Pseudomonadota; class Alphaproteobacteria; order Acetobacterales; family Acetobacteraceae; genus CAXSEF01. Next base: position 3,882 of record CAXSER010000083.1, read on the forward strand.
GGCGTCGCGGGCGTACACCACGCGGCCCGACGCGTAGGCCTGGACGCAGGTGTCCTCGACGTAGTTGCGGGTGAGCGCCGCGCCGCCGAGGAGGACGGGGACGTCGACGCCCTGGCGGCTCATCTCCTCCAGGTTCTCGCGCATCACGACGGTCGATTTCACGAGCAGGCCGGACATGCCGATGGCGTGGGCGTGGTGCTCCTTGACGGCGGCGACCATGTCGGCGAGCGGGACCTTGATGCCGAGGTTGACCACGCGGTAGCCGTTGTTGGTCAGGATGATGTCGACGAGGTTCTTGCCGATGTCGTGCACGTCGCCCTTCACGGTGGCGAGCACGATGGTGCCCTTCTCCTGGCCGTCCGCCTTCTCCATGTGCGGCTCGAGGTGGGCGACGGCGGCCTTCATGGTCTCCGCCGATTGCAGCACGAAGGGGAGCTGCATCTTTCCGGCGCCGAACAGTTCGCCGACGACCTTCATGCCGTCGAGCAGGACGGTGTTGATGATGTCGAGCGGCGGCATTTCCGTCATCGCCTCGTCGAGCTCGGCGGCCAGGCCCTTGCGGTCGCCGTCGATGATGCGGTCCTTCAGGCGGCCCTGCACCGTGTCGGCGCGGACCTTCTTGGTGGCGTCGGCGAGCTTGCGGTCGGCGAACATCGCCAGGACCTGCTGCAGCGGGTCGTAGCCCTCGCGGCGGCGGTCGAAGATCAGGTCCTCCATGACCTGCACCTCCTCCGCGGGGATCAGGTGCAGCGGGCGGATCTTGCTGACGTGGACGATGGCGGCGGTCATGCCGGCCTTGACGGCGAGGTCGAGGAACACGGAGTTCAGCACGGCGCGGGCGGCGGGGTTGAGGCCGAAGCTGATGTTGGACAGGCCGAGCACGATCTGCACGTCGGGGTACCTGTCGCGGATCGCCCTGATGCCCTCCAGCGTCCACTGGCCGAGCTTGCGGTCGTCCTCCATGCCGGTGGCGATGGTCAGCACCAGCGGGTCGATCAGCAGGTCGGACTGCGGCAGGCCGTGCTTCTCGCAGGCGAACTCGACCAGTCGGGTGGCGATGGCGAGCTTGCGGTCCGGCGTCTTGGCCATGCCGGTCTCGTCGATGGTCAGCGCCACCAGGGCGGCGCCGAACCTGCGGGCGAGGATCAGGCGCTCCTCGGCCATGTGCTCGCCGTCCTCGAAGTTGATCGAGTTGATGATCGGCTTGCCGCCGTGCAGCTTGAGCGCCGATTCGATGACGTTGGTCTCGGTGGAGTCGATGACCAGCGGGGCGTTGACCGAGGAGGTGAAGCGGCGGATCACCTCGTCCATCTCCATCACCTCGTCGCGGCCGACGAAGGCGGTGCAGACGTCGAGCGAGTTGGAGCCCTCGCCCACCTGCTCGCGGCCGACGGAGACGCAGCCGTCCCAGTCCGCGCGCTCCTGCAGCTCGCGCCACTTCTTCGAGCCGTTGGCGTTGCAGCGCTCGCCGATGGAGAAGTAGCTGTTCTCCTGGCGGAACGGCACCTGGCCGTACAGGCTGGCGACCGAGGGCACCCAGACGTGGGTGCGCTGTGCCGGCGCGGGGCGCGCGGTGCTGCCGGCGCGGCGGCGGAGCATGGCGTCGAGCGCCTGGATGTGGTCGGGGCCGGTGCCGCAGCAGCCGCCGACCATGTTGATGCCGTCCTCGGCGACGAAGCGCTCCACCCAGGTCGCCATGTCCGCGGCGTTCAGCGGGTAGTGGGTCTGGCCGTCGACCAGCTCGGGCAGGCCGGCGTTGGGCAGGACCGAGATCAGGCCGGGCCAGTTGCGGCTGATCCAGCGGACGTGCTCGGCCATCTCCTGCGGGCCCGTCGCGCAGTTCAGGCCCAGCAGGGGGACGTCGAGCGCGTGGATCACGGTCGCGGCGGCGGCGATGTCGGGGCCGACGAGGAGCGTGCCGGTGGTCTCGACCGTGACCTGCACGAAGATGGGGGTGTCGGTGCCGGCGTTCCTGCGGGCGAGCTTGGCGCCGTTGACGGCGGCCTTGATCTGCAGCGTGTCCTGGCAGGTCTCGATCAGGATCGCGTCCACCCCGCCGTCGATCAGGCCGGCGCACTGCGCGGCCAGCGCCGCCTCCAGCGGGTCGTAGGCGATGTTGCCCAGGCTCGGCAGCTTGGTGCCCGGGCCGACGCTGCCCAGGACCCACCGGTTGCGGCCGTCGGAGAAGCTGTCGGCGGCCTCGCGGGCCAGCTCGGCGGCGACCTTGTTGATCTCGTGGGTGCGGTCCTCGAGGTCGAACTCGGCCAGCGTGATCGGCGAGCCGCCGAAGCTGTTGGTCTCCACCATGTCGGCGCCGGCGGCGTAGTAGCCGCGGTGGATCTCGCGGACCAGCTCGGGGCGGCTCAGGTTGAGCACCTCCGTGCAGTTCTCGCGGTTCCAGTAGTCGGCCTCCACGTCGAGCGTGAGGGCCTGCACCCGGCTGCCCATGCCGCCGTCGGCGAGGAGGACCTGGTCGCGCAGCGCGTCGAGGAGGTGGGGGCGGCTGGTCATGGGCGGAGAGCCTCCGGGAGGGAAGGAAGGCCAGGGCTCTGCCCTGGACCCGCCAGGGCGAGCCGCCCTGGACCGGCTTTACTTAAGTCGAGGTTTCCAAAGGCGAGCCTTTGGCGGAGTCCAGAGGCAGAGCCTCTGGCCTTGCCTCCTGTCAAGCGACGCGCTCCAGGGCCACGGCGGCGGCCTCGGCGGACCACAGGCGGATCTCCAGGGGGCCGGGGACGATGCGCGCCGGGCGTGCGGCGAGGCCCGCGCCGGCGAGCAGGGTGGCGAGCGCGTCGTCGTCGAAGCCGGGCCAGCGGTGGGCGAGGGCGTGGGCCCTGGGGTTCGTGGCGTAGGCGGCGAGGTCGATCACCACCAGGCGGCCGCCCGGGGCGAGGACGCGGGCGGCCTCGGCGAGGACTGCGGCGGGGTCCTCGGCGTAGTGCAGGACCATCTGCAGGACGACGAGGTCGAAGCCGGCGTCGGGGAAGGGCAGGCGGTACATGTCGCCGAGGCGCACGGTGCAGTTGGGCAGCGGCAGGGCGGCGAGGCGGGCGCGGGCGAGGGCGAGCATGGCGCGGCTGGCGTCGATGCCGGTGGCAGAGGTGACGCGCGCGCCGAGCAGCTCCAGCAGGCGGCCGGTGCCGGTGCCGATGTCGAGCAGGCGGCCGAGGTTGCCGTGCGGCAGGAGGGCGACCAGGGCGGATTCGACGGCGGCGGCGGGGAGGTCGAGGGCGCGCATCTCGTCCCAGTCGGCACCCTGGCGGTTGAAGCTGGCGGAGGCGACGCGGGCGCGCTCGGCGAGGACGCGGGCGGCGCCGCGGCGGTCGGATTCGAGGGTGGCGTCCTCCGTCGGGAGGCGGGCGAGCAGGTCGTGGGCGAGGGCGCCGGCGCCGGTGCCGTGGGGGACGGTGAACCAGACGTTGGCGCCCTCTCGGGCACGCTCCAGCAGGCCGGCGTCGCACAGCAGGCGGAGGTGGCGCGACAGGCGGGGCTGGGACTGGCCGAGGATCTCGACGAACTCGCTCACGCAGAAGGCGCCGCGCGCGGCCAGGGCCAGCAGGCGCAATCGGGTGGGCTCGGCGGCGGCGCGGAGGGAGGCCAGCAGGTCTTGCATCCCGTCCTCATACACATAAACATATCCTTATGTCCAGGGGGTGGTGACGATGGCGGGTGCAGGAGACGGGCGGATCGAGGTGGTGCTGGGCGGGGCGGCGAGGGAGGGGGATGCCGTGCTGCTGGAGGGGGAGGGCGCGCTGCCGGCGGGGGCGGGGGCGCGGTTCTCGGTGGCGGCGGGGGGGCATGCGATCGGGTGCGCGTGCTGCGTGCCGAGGAGCGACGCGGGGCGGGCGCTGGGGCGGCTGTTCCTGGCGCGGGCGCGCGGGGAGGTGGGGATGTTCGCGCGGGTGGTGGCGGTGGTGACGAGCGAGGCGGGGCGGGCGGCGGTGGTGGTGGCGGTGGAGGGGGACGTGGTGGCGTCGGCGCGGTTCCGGCTGGGGGCGTGAGGCGAAGGAAGGCCAGAGGCCCTGCCTCTGGACTCCGCCAAAGGCTGCGCCCTTGGAACGCATCCCTTAAGGAAGCCGGTCCAGGGCGGCTCGCCCTGGCGGGTCCAGGGCAGAGCCCTGGCCTTGCTACCTGCGCTTCGCGAACGGCTGCACGAGGCCGTGGATGAAGCCGAGCTTGGCGATGACGGGCGGGGAGAGGACGAAGGGGTAGGGCTCGCCCTGGCCCATGGAGCGGCTGAGGCTGTTCATGGCGAACACCAGGGGCAGCCAGGCGGCGATGATGTCGGCGATGCCGTCGGCGGCGTAGGGGTCGAGGTCGACATGCTCGGCGTCGTCGTGGGGGCGGAGGTCCATGGCGAAGGCGCGGGCGGTGTCGAGCGTGTCGACGATGTGCAGGTAGTGCGCCCAGGTCTCGGCGAAGTCCTCCCAGGGGTGGGCGGTGGCGTAGGCGCTGATGGTGCGGGCGCGCCAGTCGGGCGGCGGGCCCTCGCGGTAGTGGCGGCGCAGGGCCGCCTCGTAGTCGGCGCGGTCGTCGCCGAACAGGGCGCGGCAGGCGTCGAGGTGGCCGCCGTCGCGGACCAGGCGGTCCCAGAAGTAGTGGCCGCTCTCGTGGCGGAAGTGGCCGAGCAGGGTGCGGTACGGCTCGGCCATGCGCTGGCGCAGGGTCTCGCGGACGTCGTCGTCGGCCTCGGCGATGTTGAGGGTGATGATGCCGTCGTCCTGGCCGGTCATGACCTTCGGGGCGCCGGGGAGGTCCTCGAGGAAGTCGAAGCCGAGGCCGAAGCCTGGGTCGTCCTGACGGGTGGCCATGGGGAGGCGGAAGCGGAGCAGGGTGTAGAACAGGCGGTGCTTGGCCTCCTCCAGCTTGCGCCAGCGCATGAGGTTGCCGTCGCGCGAGAGGTCGGGGACGGTGCGGTTGTGGCGGCAGGCGGCGCAGAAGCGGTCGTGGCTGCCGGGCGGGAGCATCCAGTTGCAGACGTCGAAGATGGCGTTCTCGCAGAAGCGGCGGGCGGGGGCGCCGGGGGCGGCGAGGATGGGGCGCCAGTCGTGGGCGTGGGGGGCGTCGGGAGGCGGGACAGCGGGCGGGGCGTCGGGGGGCGGCGGGCTCCAGGGGAACGGGGCGTCGACGGATCGGGCGTCGGCGGATCGGGCGTCGGCGGGCGGGGCTTCGGCGGGCGGGGGGGAGCCGGGCGGGGCGTCGGCGACCGGGTCCAGGGCGGCGAGGGTGGCGGTCTCTGGCAGGTAGCCGAGACGGTGGCCGCAGCGCTCGCAGCGGGTGTTCTCGAAGTACAGGCGCTGGCCGCAGTGCCGGCAGGTGAACAGGTCCATGGGACTCCGGGCGCGGTGGCGGACGGGTGGGTCGCTGGCGGGCAGGGCCGCTGGCCGGCACGCCGGGGGCGCGGGCGGCCGGCGGGCAGGATGCAGGATGGGT
>CAXSER010000084.1:0-9216 GCA_964236315.1 uncultured Acetobacteraceae bacterium
GCCGATGCCGAACAGGAGCTGGATCACCAGCAGCGCCGCGTAGCTCCAGGCCAGCGCGGTCATGCCGGAGAAGACGGCGAACCAGACCACGCCGATCATGAAGGTGAGCTTGCGGCCGTGGCGGTCGGCGAGCCAGCCCCAGCTCGTGTTGCCGATGGCGCGGCCGAGGCTCTGCGCGGTGATCACCAAGCCCATCGCGGTGAGGGAGACGCCGAAGTGGGCGCCGATCTCGGGGAGCACCAGGAGCAGGGCGACCTGGTCGAAGGCATCGAGGAACCAGCCGAGGAAGGCGGCGAGCACCAGGCGCCAGTGCGGGCGCAGCAGGGCGAGGGGGGAGGCGTCGGGGTCGGGCGGGGGCGGGTTCATGGGTGGGTAGATGAGGGCGGGGGGGCTGGTGTCAGCCTGGGAAAGAAAGCAAGGCCGGGCTCTGCCCGGACCCGCCAGGGCGAGCCGCCCTGGACCGGCCTTGCTTGAGTCGAGGTTTCCAAAGGCGAGCCTTTGGCGGAGTCCAGAGGCAGAGCCTCTGGCCTTGCCTTGCCTTCAGACGTTGAAGCGGAACAGCAGGACGTCGCCGTCGCGCACGGCGTAGTCGCGGCCCTCGACGCGCATCTTCCCCGCGTCCTTGGCGCCGGCCTCGCCCTTGCAGGCCACGAAGTCGTCGTAGGCGATGGTCTCGCAGGCGATGAAGCCGCGCTCGAAGTCGTTGTGGATCACCGCGGCCGCCTGCGGGGCCCTGGTGCCCCGCGTGATGGTCCAGGCGCGGCTCTCCTTGAGGCCGCAGGTGAAGTAGGTGACAAGGCCGAGCAGGGCGTAGCCGGCGCTTACAGTATCACCAATTTCACGTTATTTATACTGACATTCGAGGGGTCTGGGATGGCGGGTGTGCGGCGTGACGGCTTGGGTCCGGAGATAGCGTTCGTGTTCGTCAGGTATGGCGACCCGCCGCCGACCGAATGGCTGGCGAGGCATCCCGGCTGGGTGAAATTTCCGGCGACGCTGGTCACGCAACCGGCGGAGAGGGAGGGCTCGCGCCGGACGCAATGGTCTGCGTCCGGGACGGAATTGGGGTCGTCGGGCGGTGGTGCGGCGCGGCGGGCGTCGACGGGCGGGCTCGTGGGGCAGCGGCCGGAGCTGCGCAACCGGACGGGCTCGCCGCGTCCCGGGCGTTTCGGTGCGGGAGATGGCCAGGGCGCGAGCGAGGACCCGATCGCGGCCTACCTGCGGGTGACAGGGTCGCTGGCCGGGATGGGGCTGGGGGAGCCTATCGCCGCCTGGCACGGCGGGCCCCCGCATGGTGCGGAGAACGCCGCGACTTCGGCGATCGCTTCCGTCCCGACGATGCCGCTGGATGCCAAGGCCGACCTGCGCGCATCGGCCGAGGGGCTGGCGCACGACCCTGTGCCGGTTGGGAGCGACCAAGTCGCACAGCTCGAAGGCCCCCCGGAGGAGGAAACGGAACGGCTCGGGCCCACAGGTCAGCCGCTGAGCCTCCAGGAGGAGGCCAACACCAACATGTACTACAACGCCTTCCGGTCGCTGCGCGACATCGATCCGACCAACCCGGCGGTGACCCGGGAGGTTGTGCGCCCGACGAACTGGGTGCCCAGCGACGCCGATGTCCAGGATATCCAGCGGGCGCTGGACGCTGCACGGCAGCCTACCGTGAAGCCAGAATCCCCTTCGCAGGACCAGCTTGGGTCTCGCAGTCGGGAGGCTTACGATGCGCTTGCTGCGGACCCATCACATGGGAACGAGATTGAACCGAAAGGCAGACAGGAAAGACAGGTTGGGCTTAATGCCGAAAGACAAGGCCTGTTGCCCGGTCCGATTACGCGTGACCCTACCGGTGCGGCCGAGTTCATCGATGGAACAGGGCAGGCATGGGATGTGAAAGCATTCAATTCAAAGTATCCGTCTTATAAAGGCGGGTTTAATGTTTATAGAGATGCGGGTGTTGTAGATGATTCATTAACTATAAATGAGAATGTCATAATCGATACTACAAATATGACTCAACAAGATATTGACTCTCTACGGTCTGAGGGTATAGTTCGTGGGTGGGGAAGGCGAGTCATATGGCCTTGATCAATCAGAAGTCTGCCCTGCTTGAAAAACTGAGCAAGCACAGAGAGTGGACCGCTTCACTCGGACGTTCTGGCACGCAGTTAAGAGAGCTGGATCTTATTTTTGAAGATCTTGATCTGTCGCTACAGAATCTTAGCGAAATTGAGGTGCCAGGTAGCTCTTTTATTCGAGTTACTTTGAAAGAAACAGATTTTTATGCTGGTAATATTGCTGGCTCGCAATTTAGAAACATAGACCTGACTGAAGCGTGTTTCGTGAAAACGAACCTGAGTTATACGGATTTTTCGGGTGCGTGCCTCGCGGGGGCAAACATGCGGCGGGCCGATCTCCACGAAGCGAACTTCACAGGGGCTGTTCTCGATGGCGTCGATCTTCGTGGCGCATACCTGATCGGTACGATCTTCACCGGGGCTTCGATGAACAACTGCGATCTGACGAGGGCTCACCTGGATGCGGCGGCGACCGCGACACTTCCCGAAGGGTTCAGAAGCAGCCCACGCAGTTAACGAACCTGGCAGCCATCCTGAGTCCTTGATGTGCGCCGGGTCCAGGGGCGGCTCGCCCCTGGCGGGTCCGGGCAGAGCCCGGCCTTTCTCGCTTTCCTGCCGCGCGTCAGACGTTGAAGCGGAACAGCAGGACGTCGCCGTCGCGCACGGCGTAGTCGCGGCCCTCGACGCGCATCTTCCCCGCGTCCTTGGCGCCGGCCTCGCCCTTGCAGGCCACGAAGTCGTCGTAGGCGATGGTCTCGCAGGCGATGAAGCCGCGCTCGAAGTCGTTGTGGATCACCGCGGCCGCCTGCGGGGCCTTGGTGCCGCGGGTGATGGTCCAGGCGCGGCTCTCCTTGGGGCCGCAGGTGAAGTAGGTCGCAAGGCCCAGCAGCGCGTAGCCGGCGCGGATCACGCGGTCGAGGCCGCTGTCGGAGAGGCCCAGGCCCTCGAGGAACTCGGTGCGGTCCTCGGCGGGGAGCTGGCTGACCTCGGCCTCGATGGCGGCGGAGACCACGACCACGCCGGCGCCCTCGGCGGCCGCGCGCTCGGCCACGCGGGCGGAGAGGGCGTTGCCGGAGGCGGCGGCGGCTTCCTCGACGTTGCAGACGTAGAGGACGGGCTTGGAGGTCATCAGGTTGAGGCGGCGCGCGGCCTCGGCGTCGGCGGGGGCGATGGCGGTGCGGGCGGGGCGGCCCTCCTGCAGGGCGGCGACGATCGGCTCGATCAGGGCGACGGCGGCCAGGCTGTCGCGGTCGCCGCCGCGGGCCTTCTTGACGAGGGCGGGGAGGCGCTTCTCCAGGCTCTCCAGGTCGGCGAGCATCAGCTCGGTCTCCACGATCTCGGCGTCGCGCAGGGGGTCGATGGCGCCCTCGACGTGGGTGACGTCGGGGTCCTCGAAGCAGCGCAGGACGTGGATGATCGCGTCGGTCTCGCGGATGTTGGCGAGGAACTGGTTGCCCAGGCCCTCGCCCTTGGAGGCACCGCGCACCAGGCCGGCGATGTCGACGAACTCCAGGCTCGTGGGCACCGTCTTCTGCGACTTGCCGATCACGGACAGCGCGTCCAGGCGGGGGTCGGGGACGGCGACGCGGCCGGTGTTGGGCTCGATCGTGCAGAACGGGTAGTTCGCGGCCTGCGCGGCGGCGGTCGCGGTGAGCGCGTTGAAGAGCGTGGACTTGCCGACGTTGGGCAGGCCGACGATGCCGCAGTTGAAGCCCATCTCTGGCTACTCCGAAAGGAAGCAAGGCTGGGCTCTGCCCAGACCCGCCAGGGGCGAGCCGCCCCTGGACCGGCATTCTCAAGTCCAGGTTTCCAAAGGCGAGCCTTTGGCGGGGTCCAGGGGCAGAGCCCCTGGCCTTACTTGCCTTGCGTGGCCAGCGCCACCCGCGACATGAACTCCTCGGGGCGGCCCTCGACGAGCAGGGCTGCCTGGGCGGCGACCTCGTCGAGCAGGGCGTCGAGCCAGGGGCCCTCCACCTTGGCGAAATCGCCGAGGACGTGGCCGGTGACGCGCTCCTTCGTGCCGGGGTGGCCGATGCCGAGCCGCACACGCCAGTATTCGGGAGAGCCGAGCCGGCGGTCCATCGAGCGCAGGCCGTTGTGGCCGGCGGCCCCCCCGCCCCGCTTGATGCGGACCTTGCCGGGGACGAGGTCCAGCTCGTCGTGGAAGGCGGTGATGCCCTCGACCGGGACCTTGAAGAAGGCGGCGGCGGGCTGCACCGACTCGCCGCTGTCGTTCATGTAGGTCAGCGGCTTGAGGGCGAGGACGCGCTCGGGGCCGACGCTGCCCTCGGCGACCAGGCCCTTGAACCGCTTGCGCCAGGGCGAGAAGCCGTGGGCGCGGGCGATGCGGTCCAGCGCCATGAAGCCGATGTTGTGGCGTTGGCGGGCCTGGCCGGGCTCGGGGTTGCCGAGCCCGACCCAGAGCAGCACGTCCTGCCTTACTTCTTGGCGGCGGGCTTGGCCGGGGCCTTGCCGGCGGGCGCCTTGGCGGCAGGAGCGGACGGGGCCTTGGTGCCCTTGCCCTTGGCGGCGGGGGCAGCCGCCGCGGCGGCCGGCGCGTTCGGGTCGACCGGCGCGTCCGGCAGCTTGGACGGCGAGGCGACCGTGGCGACGACGAAGTCGCGGTCGGTGATGGTCGGGCGCACGCCCTCTGTGCCGAGCAGGTTGTGCCAGCGGACGTTGTCGTTGATGTCGAGCGTGCCGAGGTCGACCTCGAAGCGCTCCGGCACCCGGTCGGGGTCGGCGAACACCTCGACGGTGTGGCGCACCACGTTGAGCACGCCGCCGCGCTTCAGGCCGGGCGAGGTCAGCTCGTTGAGGAACGCGACCTGCACGGACACGCGGATCTCCTCGCCGGGCGCCAGGCGCTGGAAGTCGACGTGCTCGGGGCGGTCGGTGACGGGGTGGAGCTGGACCTCGCGCAGCAGGGCGCGGGTGGTCTCGCCGCCGACGGTGACCTCGTAGAGGCGCGAGCGCCAGCCGCCGCGCACCATCTCGCGCATCACCGCGCGCGGGTCGAGCGCGATCAGAGTCGCCGGCTGCTTGGCGCCGTAGATGACGGCGGGGACCTTCCCCGCCCTGCGAGTCGCGCGTGCCGCCCCCTTACCTGCCCGCTCGCGCGCCTCGGCCTCGATCGTCGTGAAACTGGCCATGGTTCGCTCCCAATGCGCAACGCCGGCCTCCAGGGGTGCCGGCGCACAAGCGGCGCGACATAGCGGATCGGGGGGCGCGAGGCAAGAAAGCAAGGCCGGGCTCTGCCCGGACCCGCCCCTGCCTCAAGGCGGGGGCGAGCCGCCCTGGACTGGCCTTGCCTAGGGAAGGCGATCCAAGGGCCCGGCCCTTGGCGGAGTTCGAGGCAGAGCCTCGACCCTGCTTGCCTGCCAACTCGCGGGCCCCGGCGGGGTTATGGCCTGTGCAGGGCCCGGCGCGACGCCATCTCTGCGGCCTGTCCGACACAGTGCGAGGACCCAGACCATGCCAGACATGATGCTTTCGGAGACGCCGATCCCGGTCAGCCTGCGGGTGAACGGGCGGGACCACGTGCTGGCGCTGGACCCGCGAACGACGCTGCTGGACGCGCTGCGCGAGACGCTCGGGCTGACGGGGACCAAGGTGGGGTGCAACCACGGCACCTGCGGCGCGTGCACGGTGCACATCGACGGGCGCAGGCAGCTGTCGTGCCTGGTGCTGGCGGCGGCGGCGCAGGGGCGCGAGGTGCGCACCATCGAGGGCCTGGCCGGTGAGGACGGAGCGCTGCACCCGATGCAGGCGGCGTTCGTGGCGCATGACGCGATGCAGTGCGGCTACTGCACGCCCGGGCAGATCATGTCGGCGGTGGCCTGCGTCGAGGAGGGGCACGCGCGTTCGGACGCCGAGGTGCGCGAGTACATGAGCGGCAACCTGTGCCGCTGCGGGGCGTACCCGAACATCGTCGCGGCGGTGCGCGAGGTCGCGTCCGGCGTGGACGCCGGCAGGAAGGCGGCCTGACATGCAGCCCTTCACCTATGCGCGGCCGGGTTCGCTCGGCGAGGCCTTTGCCCTGGCGGCGATGCCGGGGGCGGCGCTGCTCGCGGGGGGGACCACGATGGTCGACCTGATGCGCGGCGACCTGGCGGCGCCGTCGTCGGTGGTCGACATCGGGCACCTGGGCGAGCTGGCGGGGTTCGACACGTCCGGGACGGTGCTGCGCTTCGGGGCGCTGGCGCGGATGGCGGACGTCGCGGAGGACGCGCTGCTGCTGCGCGAGTATCCGGCGCTGGCGGAGAGCCTGCAGCTCGCGGCGTCGCAGCAGCTCAGGAACGCGGCGACCGTGGGGGGCAACATCCTGCAGCGCACGCGCTGCCCTTACTTCCGCGACGGCGTGTCGGCCTGCAACAAGCGGGTGCCCGGGAGCGGGTGCAGCGCCGTCGACGGCGGGGTGACGCGGGAGATGGCGCTGTTCGGCGGCTCGGAGCTGTGCGTGGCGACGTATCCGGGGGACTGGGGCACGGCGCTGGCGGCGTTCGACACGAGCGTGGAGGTGGCCTCGGCGCAGGGCACGCGGACCATCCCGTTCGAGGCGCTGCATGTCGCGTACGGGGAGGACCCGGCGGCGGAGACGGTGCTGCGCGCCGGCGAGATCGTCACCGCGATCCTGGTGCAGGCCACTCCCGCGGGGCGGCGCTCGACCTACGTGAAGGTGCGCGACCGGGCGAGCTACGCCTATGCTGTGGTGTCGGCGGCGGTGGCGCTGGAGATGGACGGCGCGGTGGTGACGGCGGCGCGCGTGTCGCTGGGCGGGGTTGCGACGAAGCCGTGGCGCTCGCGCGAGGCGGAGGCGGCGTTCGTGGGCGTCACGCTGGACGAGGCGAGTGCCCTGGCGGCGGGGCGGGCGGGGTTCGCGGGTGCGGCGCCGCTGGCGGAGAACGGGTTCAAGGTCGAGCTGGGGGCCCGCGCGGTGGCGCGGGCGGCCCTGGTCGCCAGCAGGAGGGGCTAGGATCATGGACGGCAGCATCGGCGAGCCCATCGTGCGTCGCGACGCGGCGGCGAAGGCGACGGGGGCGGCGCGCTACGCCGCGGACTTCGGGCATGGCGGCACGGCGTACGCGGCGCTGACGCTCAGCGCGGTGGCGCGCGGGCGGATCACCAAGGTCGACACCGCGGCGGCGGAGGCGGTGGCGGGCGTGCAGCTCGTGCTCACGCACCGCGACCTGAACCAGGGGCTGGGCGATGAGACCTTCGCCATGAAGGGCGGGCACATGCAGTCCTCCTTCATGCCGCTGACCTCGGACGAGGTGCACTACGCCGGGCAGATCGTGGGCCTGGTGGTGGCAGACACCGTCGAGGCGGCGGAGCAGGCGGCGCGCGCGATCAACCTCGACTACGCGACGCGGCCGGCGTCGGCGGCGATGGACGACCCGGGGCGCACCGTGGAGACCGCCAAGGAGTCCGCGGTCCGCATCGGCGACGCGGATGCGGCGCTGGCGGCGGCGGCGGTGCGGGTGGACGAGGAATACACCACCCCGGTGCAGCACCACCACCCGATGGAGCTGTACGCGACCACGGCGAGCTGGAACGACGGCAAGCTGACGGTGGAGTGCCCGTCGCAGTGGGTGATCGGGCAGCGCCAGGGGCTGGCGGCGATCTTCGGGCTGTCGGTGGACGACGTGCACGTGGTCTCGCCCTACGTCGGCGGCGCGTTCGGCAGCAAGGCGACGATCCTCGCGCACACGGTGCTGATCGCGACCGCCGCGCGCAGGCTGGGGCGGCCGGTGAAGCTGGTGGTGCCGCGCGACGCGATGTTCACGGTGGGCTCGTTCCGGCCGGCGACGAGGAACCGCATCGCGATCGGCGCCGAGCGCGACGGGACGATGGTGGCGCTGGTGCACGAGGCGGTCGGGCAGAGCTCCGAGATCGACCACGTGGCGTTCCCGGGCACCGACGTGACGGCGCGGATGTACGACATCGCCAACATCCGCACTCAGGAATCCACGGTGGCGACCGACGTGAACACGCCGGGGTTCCAGCGCGCGCCGGCCGAGGCGCCGTCGTTCTTCGCGTTCGAGAGCGCCGTGGACGAGCTGGCGGTGGCGCTGGGCATGGACCCGATCGCGCTGCGGCTGAAGAACGAGCCGGCGGTCGACCCGGTGAAGAAGCTGCCGTGGTCGAGCCGCTCTCTGGTGGAGTGCTACCGGCGCGGGGCGGAGCGGTTCGGCTGGGAGAGGCGCACGCCCGGCGTGGGGTCGATGACCACGCCGGACGGGGTGCTCGTGGGCTACGGCTGCGCCACCGCGACGTATCCGTCGGCGATGGCGGCGGCGGCGGCGCAGGTGGCGCTGGCGGCGGACGGGACGCTGCGGGTGCGCACCTCGGCGCACGACGTGGGCACGGGGGCGTACACCGTGCTCGGGCAGGTGGCGGCGGACGTGCTGGGCGTGGCGGACGAGCGGGTGCGGGTGGAGCTGGGCGACAGCCGGCTTCCGTCGGGGCCGATGTCGGGGGGGTCGATCACCACGGGGTCGGCGGGCTCGGCGGTGCACATGGCGGCGCTGGCGCTGCGCGAGAAGGTGCTGGCGGCGGCGGTGGCCGAGGGCGGGCCGTTCGCGGGGCGCGATCCGGCAGGGCTGCAGCTCGCGGGCGGGCACGTCGTCGGCGTGGACGGGGCGGCGCGCTCGCTCGACGACGTGCTGAAGGCGACGCCGGCGGGGTCGCTGGAGGCGGCGGCGGAGTGGAAGCCGGACTCGATGGACGCGGCGAAGATGCAGTACGGGCTGCTCGGCGGGATCGCGTTCGCTGGGCCGGTGACCAAGACGCACGCGAGCTACTCGTTCGGGGCGCAGTTCGCCGAGGTGCACGTCGACCCGCTGCTGCGCACGATCCGGGTGGCGCGCATGGTCGGCGCGTTCGCCTGCGGGAGGATCATCAACCCGAGGACGGCGCGCTCCAACCTCGCGGGCGGCATGGTGTGGGGGGCGAGCTTCGCCCTGCTGGAGGAGACGAAGGTGGACCGGCCGCGCGCGCGGTTCGCCAACCAGGACCTCGCGGGCTACCACATCTCCACGAGTGCCGACATCGGCGAGGTCATCGTCGAGATGGTGGACGAGGAGGACCTGGTGGTGAACGCGATCGGGGCGAAGGCGGTCGGCGAGATCGGCATCGTGGG
>CAXSER010000085.1:0-9196 GCA_964236315.1 uncultured Acetobacteraceae bacterium
GCACGTCCTGGTAGACGCGGATGAAGCCCGCCTGGACGAAGCCCGAGTCCGCCTCGGGCAGCAGCGCGAGCATGGAAGGCGCGAAGGCGGTGCGGGCCGCGCGCTTATCAGCGTTGTAGGGGGTGCGGGTGAGGACGATCGGCGTGTCGTGCGCGCTTTTTGGGATGACGATGACGGTGTAGAGCTTCACGCCGTCGCGCATTGGGATCATCTCGACGCGCTTGATGTAGTCGTTTTGTGCGTCCGGCTTGGTGAACTCCGCAGGAATGTCGCCCGAGGGCAATGGCGGCGCTGGTCCGGGGTCAGCCCGGACCACGGCAGGATGCAGGGTGGCAAGAGCAGCGGAAAGCAGGATCAGCTTGGCGACAGGCGGCACTCTTGTCGGCTCCGTTCGGGTTTGCCCGGTCGGTACAACACGGGAGGTCACTTGCAGTGGCAGGAACCCGCCTGTGTCGGCAAGCCTGAAACGCTGAGCAAATATGCTCCGTCATTCAGCGCCGCTGGCGCCTTAGGATAGTGGCGGTCGGCGCTCCTGACTGCGGTGCTAAACGCGCACGAGGCGAACTTCGGTTTCTACGTGTTTTATCTCCTGATTAGGATCGCTCGACGGCCCGGGTCTTGCCCAGCTGCAGCTCGCCTTTTCAGAAACGCTGCAAGAGGCCACCAAGGATCGTGCGGCGCAGTCCGTACTGCGGCGCGCCCACGCCGACGCCGGTGCCGTCGCGGATCTCGTAGGTGCGGTCCAGCAGGTTGAGCACGTCGAGGCGGAGCTGGGTGCCACGGCCGAAGCCCACGTCGACGGTCTGCACCGCGGAGAGGTTGATCGTGTAGTAGCCGGGCAGGGCGCGGCCGTTGGGCACGTCGCCGTCGGCGCGCAGGCCGCTGCCGACGACGAGGTCGGCGGACAGGCGGGCGGGCGAGGTCGTGCGCTGCAGGACGGTCCAGGCGGCGCCGGCGGAGCCGGTCCAGCGCTGGTCGTGGTCGAGGTGGATCCAGCGGTTCGAGATGTAGGCGAGGTCGGCGGCGGAGAAGTTGAACTGCGAGGAGACGATGTCGCGGCCGATGGCGCGCGACAGGGCGGCGTTGCCGTAGAGCGAGAGCGGGCCGCGGTCGTAGCTGGCGCTGGCCTCCACGCCGTGCACCTCGCCGCGGGCGTAGTTGAACGCGCTCAGGATGATCGGCGCGCCGAACTGGCCCTCGTCGATGAGGTTGCGGGCGTCCTTGTAGTAGGCGTCGAGGCCGACGCGGAGGCCGCGCGCCAGCACCTGGTCGACTCCCACGTCGTAGTAGTTGTCGCGCTCCGCGCGCACCGTGCTGTCCTGGTTGACCTCCGCCGCGGCGCTGGTGCCGTTGAAGCCCGCCACGGCGGCGCTGCCGACCGACTCGAACGGCGGCGGCACGAAGTAGCGGGAGTAGCCGGCGTGCGCCGTGGTGGTGGCGGTCGGGCGCCAGACGGCGTTGACCCGAGGACTGAGCTGCTGCTCGTGGGTGAACTCGTCGACGCGGTCGAGGCGCAGGCCGGCGTTGAGCGTCAGGCGCGGCAGGATGCGCCACTCGTCCTGCAGGTAGAGGCCGTAGATCGTCCCGGTGGTGCCCTGGCCCTGGTGGAGGGTGAAGGGCGAGGACGAGGCAGCGGCGAAGGTGGCGCCCGCGGGCACGGTGGAGGCGATGCCGGCGCCGTCGGTTCCGGTGGCGCCCAGGGCCGGCAGCACGGTGGAGTCGGTGCTGTCGACGGTGCGCTCGGCGAACACCTGGAAGCCGGCGCGCAGGGTGTGGCGCTCGCCCAGGCGCAGGCTGGCGTCGCCCTGCACGCCGCTCGACCAGACGGAGCGCGCGGCGGTCTGCGCCACGCCGTTGAACAGCAGGTCGCCGATCGGATCGGGCGTGTAGTACAGGCTGCTGTAGCGGCTGAACACGGAGCTCTGCAGGTCGAGCGGGCCGACGTGCTTCTGCAGCGACAGGATGGCGAAATCGGTGATCTCGCGCTGGTGCTGGGTCAGGCTGGCGCTGTCGAAGCCTGACGTGCCGTTGACGGAGAGGCCGAGCGAGGGCGTCTGGCCGGGGTTGTTGGGGATCTGGAAGAAGTCATTGGAGAAGCCGGCGACCAGGCTGATGCGGGTGTCGGGGTCAAGGAGCCCGGAGACGTGCGCCAGGCCGTGCTGCTGGTTGCTGAGGTCGTGGACGGGGTTGAAGCTGCCGGTGGGGTTCTCGATGCCGACGCGGGTGTGCAGGAAGTCGCCGGTGACGAAGTAGTCGATGGCGCCGGAGCGGCCACCGTAGGCGAAGCTGGGCTGGAGGGTGTCCCGCGCCCCGCCGTAGATCGAGAGGGATCCGCCCGGGTCGGTGGTGCCGGACTTGGTGGTGATGTCGACGACGCCCGCGGTGAGGAAGCCGTACTGGGCGGGAAGCGCGCCGGTGATCAGCGAGAGGGAGTGGGCGAAGCGGCCCTCCAGCGCCTGGCCGAACACGGAGAGGCCCTCGGGCAGCTGCACGCCGTCGAGGCGGTACTGCACCTCGTTGTGGTCGCCGCGCACGTGGAGCTGGCCGAAGGAGTCCTGCGCGACGCCGGGGGCCTGGAGCAGGACCTGGCTCAGCTCGGCGTTGTCGCCCTGCGGGATGGATTCGATGGCGCGGCGGCCGAACTCGTAGGTGGTGGCGCCGAGGCCGGGCTGGATCGCGCTGCGGGCGGCGTCGAGCCGGGTGGCGACGACGACCTCCGGCACGTCGATCCTGACCGTGGGCGGGATGTCGTCGCCGGCGGCGGGGGGGACCGCGGGGCCGGCGGAGGGCTGGGCGGCTGCGGGGGGGTCGGCGGCGTGGGCGGGCGCCGCGCACAGCAGGCCCCAGGCGAGCGGGGGCAGGAGGACGCCGCACAGCAGGCAGCGGCGGCGCAGGCGGGCCGGACCCGGAACCAGGTGTCTGGAGACGAAGCTCATCGCGTGGCGCAACTTCCTGTGAGGTTACGTTATAGAGTACCATACCCGTGGCGGCGTCCAGCTCCTGGGGAAGAAAGGCCCTGCCCGGACCTGTCGTATGGCTCGGCCGTCCGGGAACGCTTCTTCCCGGGAGAAGGCGCTCCAGGAGCCCGGCTGCCGGCGGAGTTCCCGGCGGGGCCCCGACCGCTGCTTCCTGCCGGCGGGCAACTCTGGCCGTCCTGGCGCGTGGCAGGCTCCATGGCCGACGATGATCCCTACCGACTGCTGGGTGTTGCGCGCGACGCGAGCGCCGAGGACGTGCGCCGCGCGTTCCGGACGGCGGCGAAGAAGAGCCACCCCGACCTGCACCCTGGCGACAAGGACGCGGAGGCGCGGTTCAAGGCGCTGAGTGCCGCCAACGAGGTGCTGGGCGACCCGGAGAGGCGCGCGCAGTACGACCGGGGCGAGATCGACGGCGGCGGCAACCCGAAGGCGCGGCCGCCGCCACCGCCCGGGGCGGGGGACCGCTCGTTCTACCGCGGATTCGCGGACGCGCCGGGGGCGTCGCGCTACGCGTCACGCGGGGCGGGGCGCGGCGCCGGGGCGGAGTCCGTGTCGGACGACGAGCTGGGCGACATCCTGGGCGCGTTCTTCAACCGCGGCGGCGGGCCGGGCGGCGGGGAGCCGATGCGGGTGAGAGGCGAGGACCGGCAGTACCGGCTGGAGGTGACGTTCCTCGACGCGGTGCGCGGCGCGACCAAGCGGCTGACGCTGCCGGGAGGCAAGTTCCTCGACGTGGGCATCCCGGCGGGGCTGGAGGACGGGCAGGTGCTGCGGCTGCGCGGGCAGGGCGGCGCCGGCATGGGCGGGGCGGCGGACGGCGACGCGATGATCGAGGTGTCGGTGGCCGCGCACCCGGTGTTCCGCCGCGACGGGCGCGACGTGCGCGTCGAGCTGCCGGTGTCGGTGCGCGAGGCGGTGCTCGGGGCCAAGGTCGCGGTGCCGACGCCGGCGGGGACGGTGAGCATGGCGATCCCGGCGGGCTCGGAGGCAGGCGCGGTGCTGCGGCTGCGCGGGCGCGGGGTGGCGGCGGCGGGCGGCAAGCCGGCAGGCGACTGCCTGGTGACGGTGCGGCTGGTGCTGGGACCGGTGGACGAGCGGCTGGCCGAGTTCCTGCGCGGGTGGGAGCAGCCGGGGTTCGACCCGCGGGCGTCGATTGCGGGAGACCCCGGATGATCACGCTGCTGGCGGTGTGCGCGCGGGTCGAGGGGCTGGCGCCGGGGGAGCTGGAGCGCTGGGTGGCGCTGGACTGGGTGCGGCCGGGGCGCGACGCGGGCGCGCCGGCGTTCGCCGAGGTGGACGTGGCGCGGGTGCGGCTGATCGTGGAGCTGCGGCGCTCGCTGGAGGTGGACGAGGCGGCGATGCCGGTGGTGCTCGGGCTGCTGGACCAGCTGTACGACGAGCGGCGGCGGATGCGCAGGCTGTGCGAGGTGATCGAGCGCGCAGGACTGGGAGACGGGGTCAGGGACGGGATGCGGGGGTGAGGGCGTAGGCAAGGCAAGGCCAGAGGCTCTGCCTCTGGCTCCGCCCAGGGCTCGCCTTGAGAATCCACTTTCGGGAGTCTGCCAGGGCGGCCCGGCGGCTCTCTCCCAGGCCTTCGTCGTGAATGGTTTCCAAAGGCCTCCGGCCTTTGGCGGGTCCGGGCAGAGCCCGGCCTTGCTGCCCCTGCTCGCCCGCCGCCATCCCGGTCGCGGGCGTTTCGCGACCCCCTGTTCAGAGAGCCTGCATGGACCTGCTCATCACCGGCGCGAACGGCTTCCTGGGCGCGCAGGTCGCGACGCAGTGGCTGGCGCGCGACCCGGACGCGCGGGTCGGCTGCCTGGTGCGCGGCGCCGACGAGGGCGTGGCGCGGGCGCGGCTGGAGGCGGCGCTGCGCGGCGCGGTGCGCGACCAGGCGATGGCGGTGGACGCGGACGCGCTGCTGTCGCGGGCGGGCGTGGTGCGCGGCGACATGGACGACCCGGCGTGGATCTGGCGCGCGCGGGACTGGCTGCGCGGGCCGGCGGCGCTGTTCCACTGCGCGGCGAACCTGTCGTTCCGCGAGGCGGACCGCGACGCGGTGCGTCGGACCAACGTGGACGGCACGCGGGCACTGGTGGCGGCGCTGCCGGGCCTGCCGCAGGTGGTGGCGTTCAACCACGTGAGCACCGCGTACGTGGCGGGGGACCGCGAGGGGCTGGTCCTGGAGGACGACCCGTCGCGGCCCGGCCGGTTCAACAACCCTTACGAGGAGAGCAAGTGGGAGGCCGAGGCGCTGGTGCGCGCGGGGTGCGACGCGGCGGGGGTGGCGTGGCGTGTGCTGCGGCCGAGCATCGTGATCGCGCACTCGCGCACGCACCGGATGGCATCGCAGTCCGGGTTCTACCAGGTCGCGGACACGCTGCTGAAGTTCGGGCGCAGTGCGCGGGCGAAGGGGGCGGGACGCATCCTGCTGCCGGTGCCGGCGGGGACGACGCTGGACCTCATCCCGGTGGACGCGGTGGTGGACGAGATGCTGGCGCTGGCGGCGCGCGGCGCTGCGAGCGCGGGGCGCACGTTCCACGTCACGGCCGAGGCGCCGCTGCCGCTGGGCGAGGTGCTGCGCGAGCTGTCGCCGATGAGCGGGGTGTCGATCGGTGTGGCGGAGGCGGGCGTGGCGGAGGCGGGCGAGGCGGCGGAGGGCGGGGTGCTGGCGGGGTTCGTGATGCACAGGCTGCGGCACTACATGCCGTACTTCTCGTACGTGCGGCGGTTCGAGCGGCGCGCGCCGGCCGGGGCGTTCCGGCTGGACGTGGCGGGGCTGCGGGGGTTCGTGGAGTCGTTCGTGGAAGGGCAGGAAGCAAGGCCAGAGGCTCTGCCTCTGGACTCCGCCAAAGGCTCGCCTTTGGAATCCCTTGCTTGAGTCATGGGATCAAAGGGTCCTCGGACCCTTTGCGGGTTCGGGCAGAGCCCGACCTTGCTTGACGTCTCCGTGAGGCCAGCGGCAAACCGTCGCGCGGCGTCCGACCTGTGGGCGGCGATTTCGCGAGGAAGCCGATGCCGACGTTGTTCGATCCGATCCGCCTTGGCGCCATCGAGGCGCCGAACCGCATCCTGATGGCGCCCCTGACCCGGGCCCGCGCCACGCGGGGCCACGTGCCGACGCCGCGCATGGCGCAGTACTACGCCCAGCGCGCGGACGCCGGGCTGATCATCTCCGAGGCGACGGGGATCAGCCAGGAGGGCCTGGGCTGGCCGTATGCGCCGGGCGTGTGGTCGCAGGAGCAGGTGGAGGCGTGGAAGCCGGTGGTGCGCGCTGTGCACGAGGCGGGCGGGCGCATCGTCTGCCAGCTCTGGCACATGGGGCGGCTGGTGCACCCGGACTTCCTGGGCGGGGCCGCGCCGGTGTCGTCGTCGGCGACCACTGCGCCGGACGCCGCGCACACCTACGAGGGCAAGAAGCCGTACGGCGAGGCGCGGGCGCTGGGCGAGGACGAGGTGCCGCGGCTGCTGGAGGACTACCGGCGGGCGGCGGCCAACGCGATGGCGGCCGGGTTCGACGGGGTGCAGATCCACGCGGCGAACGGCTACCTGATCGACCAGTTCCTGCGCGCGTCGGGCAACCACAGGACGGACGGCTACGGCGGGCCGGTCGGGAACCGGGTGCGGCTGCTGCGCGAGGTCGCGGAGGCGGTGGCGGACACGGTGGGCGCGGACCGGACGGGGGTGCGGCTGTCGCCGAACGAGCCGATCCAGGGCGTGGACGACCCGGAGCCGCACGTGCTGTTCCGCGCGGCCGCCGAGGCGCTGGCCGGGGCGGGCGTGGCGTTCGTGGAGCTGCGCGAGCCTGGCGAGCACGGCACCTTCGGGCGGGCGGCGCGTGCGCCGGTGGCGCCGGTGATCCGCGCCGCGTTCGGCGGGCCGGTGGTGCTGAACTCGGACTACGTCGGTGCCACGGCGGAGGCGGCGGTGGAGCGGGGCGAGGCGGACGCGGTGGCGTTCGGACGGCCGTTCATCGCCAACCCGGACCTGGTGGCGCGCATCCGCACGGGGGCCGCGCTGGCGCGCGACGAGGCGGCGACCTGGTACAGCCAGGGCGACGAGGGCTACCTGGACTACCCGACGCTGGCGGCCAGCCGGGCGGCGTGAGCGGCGCACCCGCCCCCATGGCCGCGGGGGCGGGTGCGTGGCAGGCCAGGCCGGGGGCTCACGTGTACGTGGCCAGGCAGGGCGGGGCGTCTCCTCAGTTCCGCCACACTCCGGTCCGTTTCCTGCCCCGGCAGGAAAGGACAGGTCGGATGGGCGAGACCTCGAGGGGTGCGGACACGTCGCAGGCGGGGAGAGGGCACGGCGGCAGCATCACCGCCCCGCTGGCAGGCCGGCGCGCCGTGCCGGCAGGCACGGGCCGCGTGGGCGGCGTGCGGCTGGACGCCACCAGCCCGCTGGCGCTGGCGAGCCATCTGGTCGGGCTGGCACGCGATGCGGACAGGACCGGGCTGAGCGCGCTGGCGGAGCAGCTGCTGGCGCTGGCATGCGCGGTGCTGGACGATCCGCCGGCGGCGTTCGTGTAGGGGCCGGCAGCGACCGGCCGCTTTCACGGGAAGGCAAGGCTCTTCTTTCTCTGAAGAAGAAGCGAAAGGACCTTGTCCATGGGGTTCACGGGCGCTGGGCGGCTCCGAGCTCTCGCGGGCGGAAGCCTCTTCTTTCAGGGAAGGGCATGCGTCCTGCCCGTCGTGGCGTACGGGGGCGGGGCCTTCGCCCGGCGCCGGCTGACAGGGCCGGGGCGATGACCTACAAGGCGGGCGTGGACCAGGTGACGAGTGCCCTGCAGGTCGAGGCCGCCGAGCTGAGCGTGGTGGTGCCCTGCTACAACGAGGGGGCCAACGTGGCGCCGATGGCGCGGCGTCTGGCGGCGGCGCTGCGCGGCGTGCGCTGGGAGGCGATCTTCGTCGACGACGACAGCCCGGACGGCACCGCGGCCCGGGTGCGCGAGATCGCGCGCGCCGACCCGCGCATCCGCTGCATCCGGCGCATCGGGCGGCGCGGGCTGTCCAGCGCGGTGATCGAGGGGGTGCTGGCGTCCTCGGCCGAGTACGTCGCGGTGATCGACGGCGACCTGCAGCACGACGAGACCCGGCTGGCCGAGATGCTGACGGGGCTGCGCGAGGGCGCGGACCTGGTGGTGGGCAGCCGCCACGTCGAGGGCGGCGACAGCGCGGGACTGGACGGGCGGTGGCGGCACAGGATCTCCGGGCTGGGCATCCGGGCGGCGCAGGCGGTGCTGCCGGTGGCGCTGTCGGACCCGATGAGCGGGTTCTTCATGCTCCGCCGCGAGGTGTTCGAGCGTGCCGCGCCCCGGCTGACCGGGGCGGGGTTCAAGATCCTGGTGGACCTGGTGCTGTCGTCCGGCGAGGCGCTGCGCATCCGCGAGGTGGCGGTGCGGTTCGCGCCGCGGGTGGCGGGCGACAGCAAGCTCGACGTGGTGGTGCTGCTGCAGTTCGCGGGGCTGCTGTTCGACAAGGCGACGCGCGGGGTGGTGCCGCTGCGCTTCGTGTCGTTCGCGCTGGTGGGGCTGATCGGGGTGGGCATCCACCTGCTCGTGCTGGACGCGGGGCGTGTCGCGGGGATGGGGTTCGCGGGCGCGCAGGTGGCGGCGACGCTGGTGGCGATGCTGGCGAACTTCCAGCTCAACAACGTGGTGACGTATCGCGACGTGCGGCTGCGCGGGCGGGCGCTGTGGCGGGGGCTGGCGCTGTTCGTGGCGGTGTGCAGCGTGGGCGCGGTCGCGGACGTGGGGATCGCGCGGATGCTGTATGCGGCGCGGGGCGGGTGGACGCCGTCGGCGGTGCTGGGGGCGGCGGTGGGCGTGGTGTGGAACTACGCGATCTCGGCGACCCTGGTGTGGCGGCGACGGTAGGGAAGGAAGGTCGAGGCTCCGCCTCGAGCCTCCGCCAAAGGCTCGCCCTTGGAAACCTGGACTTGAGTGAAGCCGGTCCAGGGGCGGCTCGCCCCTGGCGGGTCCGGGCAGAGCCCGGCCTTGCTGCCTTCAGGCCGCCGCCGCCGGGGCGATCCTGGCCAGCTCCAGGGAGTTCAGCACATCCGCGCCTGACACGGTGCCGCGGCGCAGCGTGCCGTCCGAGCCGCCGGTGACGCCGTAGGCCGCGAGCTGGGCGGGCGACCACGCCCTGGCGGACGAGGCGGGCGCGGAGGACGCGAGGGTCGGGGAGGCGGGCGCCGGTGCGACGGCGGCGGGGGCGGCGGTC
>CAXSER010000086.1:0-8949 GCA_964236315.1 uncultured Acetobacteraceae bacterium
CGAGGCTGCCGGAGCCGTCGACCGCCACCGTGTCGTTCGCGCCGGACAGGAGCTGCAGCCCCGCCAGCCGGGCTGTGGCGCCGTCGCCGACGTTGAGGCGGGCGTACGGCTGCGCGGCGCCGCTGCCGCCCAGGGTGAGGGTGCCGCCGACCGCGAGCTGCGCGCCGGTGGCGAGCAGCAGCGCCCCGTCGAGCAGGGTGGCGGCGCCGGCGACGCTCGCCGAGGCGCCGGAGTTCAGGGTGACGCCGCCGACGGCACTGCCATTGCCGATCGAGAGCGAGCCGAACGCATAGGTGCCGTTCAGGACCGAACTGTTGAGGAACAGGGCGGCGTTCGCCTGGCCGGGGCCGTAGATCTGCTGCACCGATGCCCCGGACGGGCCGTTGACCGTGACGCTGCTGCCGCTGTCGGGTGCGGCCGCGCCGGCGACGCCGGTGGTGGTGTCGAGCCAGTTGGCCGCACCGCTCCATGAGCCTCCGGTCGATGTCGTCCAGGTGTAGGCGTCACTGGTCATCGATCCACCACAACCCTGGAGCGTCTCACGCTGCCGTGATGCCTCCACTACACCCCGGGGAGAGGAATAGGAAAGCAAATTGCTCGCTTAAAAGGAATCTTCGTCGCTTTTTGCAACCTGGGCGAGTCAGAGTACCGGCTTATGCTCGCGGTTCTTCTGTGCCTGATCATCAAGGCACCGCAGAATTTACGCCGTACTAATGCATGCTCAACTCGGCGTGGCCGCCGCCGGGGGAGGGTATCGGGCACGGGCGGCGCCGCCTGCCGCTGCACGGAGCCGGACGATCGGGCCGGTGCCTTGAGATTGCCTCGGACAGGTCTCACCTTCGGGACGCGGATGGCGCCCGGCATGGCCGCCGCGACCTCTGCGGCAACCCGGGCCGCCGCACGCCGTTGCCGGAGCCAAGGAGACCGCCGATGCCGTCAAGCCACCCCGCCGCCGATGCGGCGCGCGGACCGAGCCTCCTGGCCGACTTCCGCACGGTGCGGGCCCACTCCGACCGCATCGCGCGGGCGCTGGGGGCCGAGGACCAGGTCGTGCAGTCCATGCCCGACGCCAGCCCGGCGAAATGGCACCGCGCGCACACGACGTGGTTCTTCGAGCAGTTCGTGCTGGTGCCGAATGTCGCAGGCTACGCCGTGTTCGACCCCGAGTTCTCGTTCCTGTTCAACTCGTACTACGAGGCGGTGGGCGCCCGGCACCCGCGGGTGCTGCGCGGCCTGCTCACCCGGCCGTCGTGCGAGCGGGTCGCGGCGTTCCGCGCCCATGTCGATGCGGCGATGGATGCGCTGCTGCCCGCGCGTCCCGACCTAGAGCCGCTGGTCTCGCTCGGCCTGCACCACGAGCAGCAGCACCAGGAGCTGCTGCTGACCGACATGATGCACGCGTTCTCCTGCTCGGCGCTGGCGCCCGCGGTGCTGCCGGGCTGGGTCGAGCCGGCGGGCACGCCAGGGCCGACGCGGTTCGTCGAGCGCGACGGCGGGATCGCCGGCATCGGCCATGCGCTGGCCGACGGCAGCTTCGAGGGGTTCGCCTTCGACAACGAGTCGCCGCGCCACCAGGTGCTGCTGCAGCCGCATGCGCTCGCCGACCGGCTGGTGCGCAACGGCGAGTGGCTCGCCTTCGTCGAGGACGGCGGCTACCGGCGCGTCGGGCTGTGGATGGCCGACGGCTGGACCCGGGCGCAGGCCGAAGGCTGGGATGCGCCGCTGCACTGGCGCCGACGCGAGGGCACGTGGCGGCAGATGGGCCTGGGCGGCGAGGCGTCGCTCGACCTCGACGCGCCGGTGCGCCACGTCTCGTGGTACGAGGCCGACGCCTATGCACGCTGGGCAGGCGCGAGGCTTCCCACGGAGGCGGAGCTGGAGACCGCCTCGGACGTGGCGGAGATGTCCGGCCATGTCTGGCAATGGACCAACAGCGCGTATCTCGCCTACCCGGGGTTCCGGCCGCCGGAAGGCGCGATCGGCGAGTACAACGGCAAGTTCATGATCGGCCAGATGGTCCTTCGCGGCGGCTCGTTCGCGACCTCGCCGCGGCACAGCAGGCCCTCCTATCGCAACTTCTTCCATCCGGAGAAGCGCTGGCAGGTGAGCGGACTGCGCCTGGCGCGCGATCTCTGACATGGACGGCCACGAGACTGGCGCGGCGGCGCGCATGGACAGGATGCAGCCGGACACGGGCATCGACGCCGGAGTGCTCGCGGACGCCCTGGCCGGGCTGTGCGCCCCGCGCAAGACGCTGCCGGCAAAGCTGTTCTACGATCCCGAGGGGTGCCGGCTGTTTGGGCTGATCACCGGGCTGCCGGAGTACTACGTCACCCGGACGGAGCGCGCTCTGCTGGAGACGGTGGCGCCCGAGGTGGCGGCGGGCGTCGCCAGGGACGCGGTGCTGGTGGAATACGGCGCCAGCGACGAGGCGAAGGCGCTGCTGCTGCTCGACGCCACGCCGCGGTTCTCCGCCTATGTGCCGATCGACGTCGCGGGGCCGGAGCTGGCGCTGCTCGCGGAACGGATGGGCCGGTCGCATCCGCGGCTGGCGGTCCGTCCGGTGACCGCGGACTTCCTGGCGCCGCTGTCGCTGCCGCAGGCCGTGGCCACGCGTCCGAGGCTGGGGTTCTTCCCGGGCTCCACGATCGGCAACCTCGACCCCGACGCGGCGCGGACCTTCCTGCGCGAGGTGCGCTCGACGCTCGGGCGCGGCGCGCGGTTCCTGGTGGGGGCGGACCTGCGCAAGGACCCGGCGGTGCTGGTGCCGGCATACGACGACGCGCAGGGGGTGACCGCCGCGTTCAACCGCAACGTGCTGCACCGGCTCAACCGCGAGGCCGGCGCGGACTTCGACCCGGATGCGTTCGCGCACCGCGCCCTTTGGAACGAGGCGCTCGGGCGGATCGAGATGCACCTGGTCAGCCGGTGCGCGCAGGAGGTCCGGCTGGGCGGGCGGCAGATCGGCTTCGAGGCTGGAGAGACCATCCACACCGAGAACAGCTACAAGCACACCGTCGACGGCCTGCGCGCACTGGCCGCGGAGGCAGGGTGGACCGGGCTGCGCGTGTGGACCGACCCTGCGGACATGTTCTCCATCCATCTGCTTGGCGAATCCACGGAACACCAGGAGCCGATCCCATGACCCATCGTCGCATGCCGCCTGCATCGCCCGTTCTGCCGGGGCTGCATGCGGCCCGGAGGCGCGCGCTGGCCGCAGCCGGGCTGCTTGGCGCCGGATTGCTGGCGACGGCGATGCCGGCCGGGGCGCAGACCGCGGTGGCTCCGGCCGAGCCGCCGGCCACGTCCGGCACGACCACGACGCCGCCCGACATCGTCAAGCCGCGCACTGCCGGTCCTGGCGACAGCGCGGCCGGAGTGATCCACCCCGGGCCGACCGGCGACGCCGAGATGCATCTGCCGCCGCCGGCCGACAAGTCGTTCCCGACCCCGGTGATCCGCCCCCAGACGATGCAGGGGGATGGCACGCCGGTGGTGCCCAAGTAGCAGGCCGCCCGCTGGGCGATGGGGACATCCCGGGAGTACCCGGACCGGCCACTGGTCGGGGTCGGGCTGATCGTGATGCGCGAGGGCGAGGTCCTGCTGATCCGGCGCGGGCGTGAGCCGGGACGCGGGCGTTGGGCCTTGCCAGGCGGGGCGCAGCGCATCGGCGAGACCGTCGAGGCAGCCGGCCGGCGCGAGTTGCGGGAGGAGACCGGGCTCGAGGTCGGGTCGCTGCACCTCGTGGGCTATGTCGACGCCGTCCATGAGGATGCCGACGGCCGGATGCGCTTCCACTACACGATCCTCGACCTGGCCGCGGCGTGGCAGGGCGGCACGCCTGCGCCGGGGGACGACGCGGAGGAAGCGGAGTTCGTGGCCGTGGCGGCGCTGGGCGTGCGCGAGGTCGGTGCGGAGACGATACGAATGGTCGCCCTGGCAGAGCTGCGGCTCAAGGAGGCGGCGAACAAGGCCGTTTCCTGTCCCGGCCCTTCAACCGGCTGAGGCGGTCGCAGGTCGTTCGATCAGTGAAGCCCCAGACCCGGCCCCGGCAAGAGCGGGACGCTGGGCGTCGACCTCGTCTGTTTCAGCTGCGGCGGCGGCGGGTCTGAGAAGGCCGGGACGTGCCGAGCGAGGCTGCGACGCCTGCCGCGACCAGCCCGAGGGCCGCGATCGGCAGCCAGGCCGGCCTGGCGATCAGCGGGGTCATGATGCGCCAGAGCAGCGGACCGCACACTGCCTGGAGCCGCGGCATCAGGGCGGCGTCGAAGCCATGCAGCGCGTCGCCCAGGGTCATGTCCTGGGGGCCGAGCAGTGCGAGGGCAAAGGCGCCGACAAGGAGAGCCGCCGCGATCAGGCTGAATGCGCGCAGGGCGATCACATGAAGTACTTCCGGGTGGTGGTGTCGGGGTAGAGGGAGGCGACGAACTCGCCGTAGCCGTTGTAGAGCTGGGTCGGCACCCGGTTGTCGCTGCCGATCAGGCGCTCGCTGGCCTGGCTCCAGCGCGGGTGCGGCACCGCAGGGTTCACGTTGGCCCAGAAGCCGTACTCGTCGGGGTTGATCGCCTCCCAGAAGGTGTGCGGCTCGGTGTCGGTGAAGCTGATGGTGACGATCGACTTGGCGGACTTGAAGCCGTACTTCCAGGGCAGAGCGAGTCGGAACGGGCCGCCGTCCTGGGGGGGCAGAGGCTTGCCGTACATGCCCGTGACCAGGAAGGGCAGCGGGTTGGTCGCCTCAGCCATGGTGACGCCCTCGGTGTAGGGCCAGGGGTAGAAGCTCTGCCGCAGGCCGGGCATGACCTTGGGAAGCTGCGCCGTGGTGAAGGTGACGAACTTCGCCGAGGAGAGCGGCCTTGCGAGCTTGACCAGCTCGGCAAGCGGGAAACCGGTCCACGGCACGGTCATCGCCCAGGCCTCGACGCAGCGGTGACGATAGACTCGCTGCTCGACCGGCATCCGCTTCAGCAGGTCCTCGAGGCCCAGCGTCATCGGGGACTCGACCATGCCGTCGATCCTGATGGCCCACGGGGTCTGGGGGAGCTTCTGCGCGGCGCGCGCGATCGACTTGTCCTCGCCGAATTCGTAGAAGTTGTTGTAGCTGGTCGCCGCATCCTCGGGGGTCAGGGCGCGGCCGGCGACATAGGCGGGGTTGATCGCCGGATCCTGCGTCACCACTGTCGCATCGGCGGCGCGCGCCTGGCCGATCAGGCCGAGTGCCGCCGCGCCCGCGAACGCGCCGCCCAGCGTCGCACGGCGGCCAAGCATGGCGGCTTCCGGCGTTGCAGCACTCTCCGGCAGCTCCCAGCCGCGTGCAATCCTTACCAGCATCGCCCCAGTTCCTCCGTACGCAGCACCATGGCCCATGAAGTGGGGTGCTGTCACCGTCCTGCACGATCCGGGCCTGCACGATCGCGGGTATGGTTCGTGCCCGTGCCCCGCTCGGTTACGCCCATGCCGCCCTCGCGCCGAAGTTGATCCCGCCCCCGGGCTCTGCAAGTCTTGCCGGCCGACCCGTCCGGAGTGTGATGCCGTGTCCAGGCCCTGCCCGCCCTGCCCTGCCCGTCCCGGATACGACCTGCCTGGTGGCCCGCGATGAGCGCGTCGCTGACGCGGCGGCGCGTGCTGGTGACGGGGGGGGCGGGGTTCCTCGGCTCCCATCTGTGCGAGCGGCTGCTGGCGGACGGGCACGACGTGCTGTGCGCCGACAATTTCTTCACCGGGCGCAAGGACAACATCGCGCACCTGCTGGGCGATCCCAGCTTCGAGGTGCTGCGCCACGACGTGACGTTCCCGCTCTTCGTCGAGGTGGACGAGATCTACAACCTGGCGTGCCCGGCCTCGCCGATCCACTACCAGTTCGACCCGGTGCAGACGACCAAGACCAGCGTCATGGGCGCCATCAACATGCTCGGTCTCGCGAAACGCACGCGGGCAAAAGTGCTGCAGGCGTCGACGTCGGAGGTGTACGGCGATCCCACCGTGCATCCGCAGACCGAGGAGTACCGGGGCAACGTCAACCCGCTGGGGCCGCGCGCCTGCTACGACGAGGGCAAGCGTTGCGCGGAGACGCTGTTCCTCGACTACCACCGCCAGCACAAGGTGCGGATCAAGGTGGTGCGGATCTTCAACACCTACGGGCCGAGGATGCATCCGCAGGACGGGCGGGTGGTGTCGAACTTCATCGTGCAGGCGCTGCGCGGCGAGGACATCACGCTGTACGGCGACGGGATGCAGACGCGGGCGTTCTGCTACTGCGACGACCTGGTCGAGGGGTTCGTGCGGCTGATGGCCACCGGCGACGAGGTGACGGGGCCGGTCAACATCGGCAACCCGCACGAGATCCCGGTGCGCGAGCTGGCGGAGCGGGTGATCCGGCTCACAGGGGCGCGCTCGAAGCTGGTGCACCGGCCGCTGCCGCAGGACGACCCGATGCAGCGCTGCCCGGACATCACGCTGGCGCGCGAGCTGCTGGAGTGGGAGCCGAAGGTGGCGCTCGACGAGGGGCTGGGGCGGACGATCGCGTATTTCGACAGGCTGCTGGCGGGGCGGGAGAAGCGGCCCATGGCGGCGGCGCAGGGGTAGCAAGGCCGGGCTTCGCCCGGACCCGCCAAGGACCAGGGGTCCTTGGATCCCCCTTCCCCAAGAAAGGCGATCCAGGGGCCCTGCCCTTGGCGGAGCTCGAGGCAGAGCCTCGATCTTGGCCTGCTTCAGCCCTGCTTCTCGAAGGCGCCGGAGATGGTGATCGCGACCTCGTCGCCGATCAGCGGCACGTAGGTCTTCACGCCGAAGTCGCTGCGGCTGACGACGCCGGTGATCGCGAAGCCGACCGTGTACTTCTTGTCGAGCGGGTTGGTGCCGGCGCCGACGAACTTCGCGTCGAACGTCACCGGCTTGGTCACGCCGTGCATCGTCAGGTTGCCGGTGACCTTGGCCTCGCCGTGGCCGGAGGGGACGATCTGGGTCGAGGCGAAGGTGATCGTCGGGTACTTGGCGGCGTCGAACCACTGGTCGCCCTTCAGCTCGCCGTCCAGCTTCTCGCTCGTGGTCGAGACCGAGGCGGTCGGCACGCTCACGGTCAGTTTGCTGCCGGCGGGGTTCTTGGGCGTCAGCTCCAGGGTGCCGGAGGCGTCGGCGAAGTGGCCGTAGTACGTGGTGAAGCCCATGTGGGAGACGCCGAACCCGACCTGGGTGTGCGCGGGGTCGACGGCGTAGGTGCCGGCCTGGACCTGCGCGGGCTCGTGGCTGGCGACCTGGGCCAGCGCGGGGCCGGACACCGCCAGCACGAGGGCGGCGGGAAGAAGCGGGAAGCGGGTCATGGAAGTCCTCCGTCAGGGTGCGTGCGCCGGCAACGGATAGCGGGACGGGGGCGCGCGAAGAAGCCTGAAACGGAGGAAGGCCAGGGCTCTGCCCCATGCCTGAAGACGGGGACCCGCTGGGGGCGAGCGCCCCAGACCCGCACATGAAAGGCACAGGCCCGGCGTCGGGGTTTCCAAAGGCGAGCCTTTGGCGGGGTCCAGGGGCGGAGCCCCTGGCCTTGCCTGCTACCCGAGGCCCGGGATGGCGATGCCGCAGACCTGCGCGATCAGGAGTGTGTTGAGCGCGAGGACGACGGCGGTGGCGGCGACGGTGCCGGCGATGGTCAGCGGCCTCGGCGCCAGGCGGCCCATCACGTCGGGGCGGCGCACCAGCAGCAGGAGCGCGATCATCGGCAGCGGCAGGGCGAGACTGAGCGCCACCTGGCTGGCGATCAGGACCTGGGTGGGATTGAAGCCCATGGCCACGATCGCGAAGGCGGGCGCCATGGTCACGCTGCGGCGGACCCAGAGAGGGATCCGGAAGCCGACGAAGCCCTGCATGATGACCTGGCCGGCCATGGTGCCGACGGCCGAGGAGGACAGGCCCGAGGCGACCAGGGAGACGGCGAACACGGTGGCGGCACCGCTGCCGAGCAGGGGGCCGAGGGTGGTGTAGGCGGTCTCGATCTCGGCGACGCCGTCGTGCACGCCGTCGTGGAAGGCGGTCGCGGCCATGGCGACCATCGCCATGTTGACGAGGCCGGCGGCGCCGAGGGCGACCAGGACCTCGATGTCGGAGAAGCGGATCAGGCGGCGGCGGTCGGCCTCGGTGCCGGCGCGGATGCGGTCCTGCATCAGGCCGGAGTGCAGGTAGATCGCGTGCGGCATCACCGTCGCGCCCACTGTGCCCACGGCGAGCGTCACGGCGCCGGCATCGCGCAGGCGGGGGACGACGGCGTGGTAGGCGACCTCGCCCCAGTTCGGGGGCGCGATGATCAGCTCGACCACGTAGGACAGGGCGATGGCGGCGACGAGGACGCCGATCATCATCTCCAGCGGGCGGAAGCCGCGGCGCTGCAGCTCGAGGAGCGCGTAGGTCCCGATGCCGGTGACGACCATGCCGCCCATCAGCGGCAGGCCCGTGAGGAGCGAGAGGCCGATCGCGCAGCCGAGGAACTCGGCGAGGTCTGTGGCGATGGCCGCGGCCTCGCTGGCCAGCCACATCGCGATCACCACGCGGTGCGGGAAGTGCGCGCGGCACAGCTCGGCGAGGTTGCGGCCGGTGACGATGCCGAGGCGGGCGGACAGCGACTGGAACAGCATCGCGACCAGGTTGGCCAGCACCACGACCCAGAGCAGCTCGTAGCCGTAGCCGGCACCGGCCTGGATGTTGGTCGCGAAGTTGCCGGGGTCCATGTAGGCCACGGACGCGATCACCGCGGGGCCGAAGAACGGCAGCATCGCGCGCACGCCGCGGCGCTCGCCGCTCAATGTGCGCTGCGCGGCCTGCTCGGTGCGCTGCGTCAGCGTGGTCCCGTCCTGCGGCGACATGCGTGCTCCCGTGCCCTGGGCTCCAATTGGCGCCTGCAGGACAGCGAAGCAAGCAAGGCCAGAGGCTCTGCCTCCGGACTCCGCCAAAGGCTCGCCTTTGGAA
>CAXSER010000087.1:0-8938 GCA_964236315.1 uncultured Acetobacteraceae bacterium
AAGGCCAGAGGCGCTGCCTCTGGACTCCGCCAAAGGCTCGCCTTTGGAATCCCCTACTGAAGTGAAGCCGGTCCAGGGGCGGCCCGCCCCCGCCTTCAAGCAGGGGCGGGTCCGGGCAGAGCCCGGTCTTGCCTTCAGGCGCCCGCCTCACCCCTCGAACGGGTCGCGCACCAGGATCGTGTCGTCGCGCTCCGGGCTGGTCGACAGCAGCGTCACCGGCGCCTCCACCAGCTCCTCGATCCGCCGGACATACTTGATCGCCTGCGCCGGCAGCTGCGCCCACGACCGCGCGCCCCGCGTCGATCCGGCCCAGCCCTCCATCGTCTCGTACACCGGCACCGCCGCCGCCTGCGCCACCTGCCCCGCAGGCAGGTGCCGCACGCTGCGCCCGCCGATCTCGTAGCCCGTGCAGATGCGCAGCTCCGCCATCCCGTCGAGCACGTCGAGCTTGGTCAGCGCCAGCCCCTGCACGCCGCCCACCTTGCACGCCTGGCGCACCAGCGCCGCGTCGAACCACCCGCACCGCCTGGGCCGCCCGGTCACCGTGCCGAACTCGTGCCCCCGCTCGCCCAGCCCGCGCCCGGTCTCGTCGTGCAGCTCCGTGGGGAACGGCCCCGACCCCACCCGCGTGGTGTACGCCTTGGCGATCCCCAGCACGAAGCCCACCGCCTGCGGCCCCATGCCGCTGCCCGACGCCGCCGTCGCCGCCACCGTGTTGGAGCTGGTCACGAACGGGTAGGTGCCGTGGTCGACGTCGAGCATCACCGCCTGCGCGCCCTCGAACAGGATGCGCCGCCCCGCCCTGCGCGCCTCGTCCAGCCGCTCCCACACCGGCTCCACGTACGGCAGCACCTGCGGCGCCAGCGCCAGCAGGTGCGCCAGCAGCGCCGCCTTCTCGAACGTCTCCGCCCCCAGCCCCGCCAGCAGCGTGTTGTGGTGCAGCAGCAGCTCGTCCAGCTTGTGGTCCAGCGTCTCCGGCTCCGCCAGGTCGCACGCCCGGATCGCCCGCCTGGCCACCTTGTCCTCGTACGCCGGCCCGATGCCGCGCCCGGTCGTGCCGATCTTGCGCTCGCCCCGCGCCAGCTCGCGCGCCCGGTCCAGCGCCGCGTGCACCGGCAGGATCAGCGTCGCGTTCTCCGCGATCCGCAGCGTCTCCGGCCCCACCGCCAGCCCCTGCGCCCTCACCCTCGCGATCTCGGCGAGCAGCGCCTCGGGATCGACCACGACCCCGTTGCCGATGATGCACAGCTTGCCGCGCACCAGCCCGCTGGGCAGCAGGGACAGCTTGTAGGTCTGCTCGCCCACGACCAGCGTGTGCCCGGCGTTGTGCCCGCCCTGGAAGCGCACCACCACGTCGGCCCGGCTCGCCAGCCAGTCCACCACCTTGCCCTTGCCCTCGTCGCCCCACTGGGCCCCGATCACCGCGACATTCGCCATCCGCCAGTCCTCCGTCGTCCCGCGATCCGCCCCGGGCCCAGGTACACGGCCCTATGTGCCACCCGACCCGGGGCCCGCGCCAGCCGGGCGGCCCGGGAAGAAAGCAAGCCCGGGCTCTGCCCAGACCCGCCAGGGGCGAGCCGCCCCTGGACCGGCTTCCCTCAGAAAAGGCGATCCAAGGGCCCGGCCCTTGGCGGAGTTTGAGGCAGAGCCTCAACCCTGCTTCCTGCAAGGCCCCACGCGCGCGCCAGACGCCCCAAGACCGTCCCGCGCGGCAGGACACCGGGGGTCGAAACACCCCTTTCCGTCCCGCGCCGCAGGACAGAACACCCCAGTTCTGTCACGCACCCCGTGACGGTTTCTCCACGAACCGTCACGCGCCGCAGGACGATCCGAGCACCCTGTCCCGCCGCGCAGGACAGGACGCCCTAGACCAGCGCCGCCGCCGCCCCGTCGCGCAGCACGTGCGTGCACAGCAGCCGCGCCGCCTCCGCGCCCGCGTCCGCCACGTCCGCGAGCCCCGCCACCGTGACGAACCCCTGCGCCCGCAGCGCCTGCGCCTGCGCCTGGTCGCGGCCCCGCGGCACGAACACCCGCCGCGGCACGGCCCGCGGCGGCGCCGCCCGCAGCACCGCGTCGGCGAACAGCGTCAGCCCCGCCGCCGGCTCCGCCTCCCCCGACACGTAGCGCCCGCCGCGCCCCAGCTCGTCGTGCAGGCCCGGCGCGTAGATCGAGAAGCACAGCCCGGTGTGGTAGCGCATCCCCCGGAACTCGATCGGGTCGACCGTCAGCCGCAGCCCCGGCGCCCGCCTGCGCAGCACGCCGACCACCTCGTGCAGCCGCACCGCCAGCCCGAACGCCCCCGCCGGCAGCTTCACCCGGGCAAGCGCCTCCAGCGCCGTGTCCACGGGGCCCGACGCGCGCAGCAGGTCGGTCAGGATGCCAGTGATCGGCCCGTCGAGCCCGGCGCCGATCCGCGCCACCGACGCCTCGTCCTTGCGGTCCAGCGCGCGGGTCAGCGCCGTGCGCACCTCCCCGGGCGCGATCCCCGCCCAGTCGAGCAGCGCCGGCGCCATCTGCGGCAGCAGCAGGTCGAAGCTCACCCGCGTCAGCCCCAGCGCCGCCAGCGCCTCCGCCCCCACCAGGATGGTCTCCGCGTCCGCCTCGGCGGTGTCGACGCCGATCAGCTCGATGCCCGCCTGCGGCACCTGGCGCCCGGACGCCATCTGCCCGGCGCGCACCCGCACGCACTGCCCCGCATACGACAGCCGCAGCGGCCTGGGCGCCTGCGACAGCCGTGTCGCGGCGATGCGCCCGATCTGCGGCGTGATGTCGGCGCGCAGCCCCATCATGCGGTGCGTGTCTGGGTCCATGACCCGGAACGTCTGGTCGGCGACGGCCGCCCCCGGCCCCGCGAAC
Organism: uncultured Acetobacteraceae bacterium; assembly: GCA_964236315.1. Lineage (GTDB taxonomy): Bacteria > Pseudomonadota > Alphaproteobacteria > Acetobacterales > Acetobacteraceae > CAXSEF01. The sequence continues at coordinate 2,857 of CAXSER010000087.1, forward strand.
AGCCCGTCCTCGAACTCCAGCAGCGGCGGCTTGACCCGCTCGTAGCCATGCGCCGCGAAGGCGGCCATCAGCGCCTCGACCGAGGCCGCCTCGGTCTCGGCCTCGGGCGGCAGCAGGTCGCGCAGGCCGGCGGGCAGCAGCGCGGGGCTCGGGGCGGGGGTGTCGTTCATGGCCGGGGCTCATGGCAGGTCAGCGAGGCAGCAAGCAAGACCGGAGGCCCAATGCCCAAAAGCGGGGCCTCCGGACTCCGCCAAAGGCTGCGCCCCTGGAACGCGCCCCTTGAGCAAGGCCGGTCCGGGGCGGCTCGCCCTGGCGGGTCCGGGCAGAGCCCGGCCTTGCTTCCCTCAGGCCGCCCGACGCAGCGCATGCTCCGCAGCCACCGCCGCATGCGCCCAGTCCAGCCACGGCAGCAGCAGCGCCATGTCCGCCGGCTCCACGGTGCTGCCGCCCCACACCCGGAACCCCGGCGGCGCGTCGCGGAACGCCAGCACGTCCAGCGCCACGCCCTCGGCCTCCAGCATCGCCGCCATGCGCTGCGTGGCCTGCCGCTGCGCCGCCACGTCCAGCGCCGCGAACCACGGCGAATCGATCGCGAGGCAGATCGACGTGCTCGACCGCGTCGCCGGATCGGGCGCCACGAACCGCGCCCAGCCCGAGCCCGCCACCCACGCGCCGACCGCCGCGAGGCTGGCCTGCGAGCGCGCGATCATGGCCGGCAGCCCGCCGATGCGCTCCGCCCAGCCCAGCGCGTCGAGCGCGTCGGCGACGCACAGCATCGACGGCGTGTTGATGGTGTCGCCGCGGAACAGCGCCTCGTTCAGCACCCCGCCCTCCGTCATGCGGAACAGCCTGGGCAGCGGCCACGGCGGCGTGTAGCCCTGCAGCCGCTCGGCCGCGCGCGGCCCGATCGCGAGCATGCCGTGCCCCGCCTCGCCGCCGAGCACCTTCTGCCAGGACCAGGTCACCACATCGAGCTTCTCCCACGGCAGCGCCATGGCGAACGCCGCCGAGGTCGCGTCGCAGATCGCCAGCCCCGCCCGGTCCTGCGGGATCCACGCGCCGTCGGCGAAGCACACGCCGGCCGTGGTGCCGTTCCAGGCGAACACCACGTCGCGCGAGAAATCCACCTCGGCGAGGTCGGGCAGGCAGCCGTTCGGCCCCTCGAGCACGCGGGCGTCGACCGGCAGGTGGCGCATGGCATCGACCGCCCAGTGCCGGGAGAAGCTGTCCATGGAGATCACGTCCACGCCGCGCGCGCCGAGCATCGACCACATCGCCATCTCGACCGCGCCGGTGTCCGAGCCCGGCACGATCGCGAGCCGCCAGCCCTCGGGCATGCCGAGGAGCGCGCGCGAGCGCTCGATCACCTCGGCGAGCGCCGCCGTCGGCCCCGGCGCGCGGTGGCTGCGCCCGAGCCAGGCCGCGTCCAGCGCCGCGAGCGACCAGCCCGGGCGCTTGGTGCACGGTCCGCAGGAGAAACGCGGGTTGGCGGGGCGCGCGTCGGGGCGCGGCACCTCGGGTGCGGAGCTGATCATGAATTCACCATGGGAGCGGGAGTGCCGCACGACCGACCGGAGGATGGCGGCCTGTGAGGCACGGCACGCTGCGCAGGCGGCACGGGCGGGTCAACGCGCGGCGCCGCGCCCCAGCCATGCGCGACGAACGCCGGACTGCGGGGGTCCGGGACGGCGTGGCGCCGGGAGGCCCCCCTCTCGCGCGCGAGACAGGCATGGGTAAGGCCCGCGGCCGATTCCACATGTCCTGGTTGCAGCAACCGTGATAGACTGTTGCCTTACCGGATCGGGCACCGGCGGCGTCGCAGCCACGCGGCCTCCTGTCGGGCGCTTGGCCGTTCGGTTACCATAAGTTAAATGTCGCGCGAACTTGATCACCGCAAAGGCTTTGTGCAGATGCGCCGCCGGAACGGACTGCCCGCGGAAACAAGTGTGGCAGTTCCGCAACGCCAGCTTGCTTCAACACACAAGCAGGGCGGCCATTACAATCCGTGAGGGCAACTCGGCAACTTTCTGTGCTCTTAACACACCGTTCGCGCCACCACCGCTCTCCGCGGCCGCCGAGTGGCGCATGCATGAAGGACTTAGACACGATGCGGATCCGTTCTGCCCTCCTGGCCACAACCCTGCTCGGCTCGGCGTTCGCCGCCGCGGCCTCCGCCCAGACCGCCCCGCCGATCGACGGGATCTACATCTCGGCCGGCGCCGGCTACAACCTGCTGCAGGACGAGCACCTGCGCCCCGGCCCGAACAACGGCGGCGGCGACGGCATCCGCAACCACACCCGCTACCGCTTCGGCGACGGCTATGACGGCGTGGCCGCGGTCGGCTACGGCTTCGGCAACGGCCTGCGCGCCGAGGTCGAGGGCCACTACCTGAACAACGACGTCAACAACTACGTCCGCACCTCGGTGGCCTCGACCACGACCGGCCACACCGAGAGCTACGGCGGCCTCGCCAACGTGCTCTACGACTTCAACCTGTCCAACTTCGGCATCAGCGGCATCCCCGTGACGCCGTATGTCGGCGTCGGTGCCGGCTACCTGTGGACCCACCTGAGCCCGCTCACCAGCGCGTTCAACGACGGCACCGTGCTCCGCACCGGCGGCACCAACGGCAGCTTCGCCTACCAGGGCATCGTCGGCGCGTCCTACGACATCGCCGCCCTGCCCGGCCTGGCCGTGACCGCCGAGTACCGCTACCTCGGCCAGCTGAACCAGGACGGCTACCAGGCCACCTACTACCGTGGCCCGGGCGTCATCTCGAAGGGCAACGCCAAGTTCGACGAGCAGGCCAACCACGAGTTCATGGTCGGGCTGCGCTACGCCTTCAACACCGCGCCGCCGCCGCCGCCGCCGGCCCCTGCCCCGATCGCGACCCCGCCGGTGGCCCCGGCCCGCACCTACCTCGTGTTCTTCGACTGGGATCGCGCGGACCTGACCGAGCGCGCACGCCAGATCATCCACGAGGCCGCCAATGCCTCGACCCACGTGCAGACCACCCGCATCGAGGTCAACGGCTACACCGATCTGTCCGGCACGGCCGCCTACAACCAGGGCCTGTCGGTCCGTCGCGCCAAGAGCGTCGAGGCCGAGCTGGTCCGCGACGGCGTGCCGCGCGGCTCGATCGGCATCCACGGCTACGGCGAGAGCAACCCGCTCGTGCCGACCGCGCAGGGTGTGCGCGAGCCGCAGAACCGCCGCGTCGAGATCATCCTGCACTGAACCCTCCCTCCGGGACGGGCTGCGAAGGGGGTGCCGCAAGGCGCCCCCTTTTCTTTTGTCCACAGCCCCGCCGCCTGCGCCACCTTCGCGCACGGCCCGCCGGCGCGTCGCATGTCGCGCCACCTGCTTGTCGAGCCGGGACGACGGTGCCGGACCGGTCGCCCGCGACGATGTCCGGCCAGCGGCGCCGTCCCGCGTCCGCGCCGATGCCGCCACCGGGCCGGCGGCGCCCTTCGCCGTCTTGCACCGGCCGCCCTGTTCCTCTACGCGCCGCCTCAATCGCCGGGAGCCTCGCCCTGCCCCACCGCCGTCTCGTGACCCCGGCCCGCCTGGCCGTCCTGTCGCGCTTCCTGAAGTTCGGCGTGGTGGGCACCCTGGGCTTCGTGTGGGACACGGCCACGGTGTACGCCACCTCGCCCTGGATCGGGCTGTACGCGTCGGGTCTGGTGGCGTACCTGGTCGCCTGCACGCTGAACTGGCTGCTGAACCGGCTGTGGACGTTCCGCGACCACGAGCACGGCGGGCCCGTCCGGCAGTGGGCGCTGTTCGTGGCGTCCAACTCCGGCGGATTCGTGCTGAACCGCGGCGCCTTCTTCGCCCTGGTCGCCACAGTGCCGCTGTGCCGCGCCTACCCGGTGCTGGCGGTCGCGGCCGGCTCGATCGCGGGGATGTTCGCCAACTTCACGGTGGCCTCGCGCGTGGTGTTCCGCGCGCGCTGAACGCCAGGAGGAAGCAAGGTCAGGCTCTCCCTCCGGTGCCCATTCCAATGGCCCAAGGGGGCCATCGGAACCTTCGGGCACCTCCGCCCGAACCCGCCAAAGGCCAGGGGCCTTTGGAAACCCTTCCCTTAAGCAGAGGATTCCAAAGGCGAGCCTTTGGCGGAGTCCAGAGGCAGAGCCTCTGGCCTTCCTTCCTGCGATGCGCCGTGCGACCCGTCCTGCCCCGTGACTCGCGCCTGCGCCGCACCTACGTTCGCGCATCAAACGGGGGGAGCGTGCGGGATGAACGACATTGTCTTCGCGGAGATGCTGCGCGGCGCGAACGTGCAGAACGGCGTGGCGCGCCTGCAGCTCGGGGCGATGGGCGCGGACGGCACGGCGCAGCCCTCTGGCCAGCTCCTGGTGCCGCTCAACGTGCTGCCCGCCTTCGTGGCGGCGATGGCGGACCTGCTGCGGCAGCTGGAGGCGCGGAGTCGCGACCAGCCGGCAGGGTGACGGCCGCGGACCGGAGCCGGGAGATCCGACCCGCATCCGGCACGGCGGGTGGCGCCGGCGCGCGGTCCGTCCGGCCTGCGGCGCCCGCCCGCCTCAGCCCGGGCCCGCGGCCCCGCCCCCGGACGCCGCCTTGTCCGGCGCGGGGGGGAAGCTGGGCTCCCAGCCGCCGCCGAGCGCCTTGTAGAGCTGCACCAGGTTCTGCGTGACGGTGACGGTGCTGTCGGCGAGCTGCTGCTGGGCCGCGAGCACGGAGCGCTCCTGGGTCAGCACGTTGAGGAAGTCCGACAGCCCCTGGGTGTAGCGGTCGCGCGCCAGGGCCAGGGCGCGCTGGTTCTGCTCGACGGCCAGGCGCAGCGAGTCGCGCCGCGCCTGCTCGGCGCCGTAGGCGATCAGGGCGTTGTCCACGTCGTGCCAGGCCTGCAGCACGGTCTGCTGGTAGTTGACCGCCGCCTCGCGCTGCTGGGCGTTGTTCAGCGCGAGCTGGCCGCGCAGCTGCCCGCCCTGGAAGATCGGGATCGTGATGTTCGGGCCCAGCGTGTAGCCCTTGTTGCTCCAGAAGCCGAGGTCGCGGAACTGCAGCGCGGTGAAGGTCAGGTTCGCCGACAGCGTCACCGACGGGTAGAACGAGGCCACCGCGACCCCGACCTGCGCGGTCGCGGAGTGCAGCTGCGCCTCGGCCTGGCGGATGTCGGGGCGGCGGCGCAGCAGCTCCGAGGGCAGGCCGATCGGCACCCGCGGCGGCACCGGCGGCACCGGCCCCGGCTCCTCCAGCTCGGCGCGCAGCGCACCCGGCCCCTCGCCCAGCATCAGGCTGAGCGCGTTGATGTTCTGCTGCACCTGCTGCTCCAGCTGCGGCAGCTGCGAGCGCGTCGACTCGACCTGGGCGGCGGCCTGCGCCACGTCGAGGTCGGTGCCGAGGCCGCCGCTGGAGCGCTGGCGGGTCAGCACGAGGCTCTGCTGCTCGGTGACGAGGTTCTCGCGCGCGATCCTGAGCAGCTCCTGGTTGCCGCGCAGCGTCACGTAGTCGCGCGCCACCTCGGCCAGCGCGGAGAGCAGCGTGTTGCGGCGCGCGTCGCCGGAGGCCTCCAGCGCCGCGTCGGCACCCTCGATGGTGCGTCGCACCCTGCCCCACAGGTCGAGCTCGTAGCTGGAGTCGATGCCGTCCGACCACAGGTCGATCGGCGGCACCTGCGTCGAGCCGAAGCCGCTGGCGCCGCCGGCGAGGCTGGCCGGCAGGGCGCCGCCGATGGCGCTCAGGCCGCGCTGGACCTCCTTCTGGCTGATCTGGTCGCGCTGGTACTGGGCCTTGCCGTTGATCTGCGGGAACAGGTTGACCGAGGACAGGCGTAGCTGCGCCCGGCTCTCGGCGATGCGCAGGGTGTAGATCCGGACGTTGAGGTTCTGGCCGGCGACGCGCTCCTCCAGCGCGGTCAGCCGGTCGTCGCCGAGCAGCTTCCACCAGGCGGGGTCGACGGGCTGCGCCACCGGCAGGCTCGACTCGTAGGACGCCGGGGTGATGGGCCGGCTCGCGAACCACGAGGTGGGCGACCACACGCTCGGCTGCTTGAAGTCGGGGCCCACGGTGCAGCCGCACAGCAGCGCCAGCAGCGCGCCCGGCAGCGTCGCCACG
>CAXSER010000088.1:0-8907 GCA_964236315.1 uncultured Acetobacteraceae bacterium
CCGCCGCCGCGCGGCAAGGCCGCGCCCGTCGGCCGCGGCAAGCGATAGGGGCGGGACTCCGGCCCCGTCGCGCGATGCTGTCGCGCGGCCGGGGCGGGGCGGCATCATGCGCTACCTGTTCGTCCACCAGAACTTCCCGGCGCAGTTCCTGCACCTGGTGCGCCGGCTCGTCGCCGGGAACCGGCACGACGTCGTGTTCATCAGCGAGGCCAACGCCAACCAGATCCGTGGCGTGCGCAAGGTCGTCTACCAGATGCCGCGCGGCCTCAATCCCGACGCGCACCGCGACGCCCAGGAGTTCGAGCTGGCGATGCTGCGCGCCGAGGCGGTCGCGCGCACGGCGGCCAACCTCAAGGCGCTCGGCTACGAGCCCGACGTCATCATCGGCCACCACGGCTGGGGCGAGCTGCTCAACATCGCCGACGTGTGGCCCGACGTGCCGCTGCTCGGCTACCAGGAGTTCTACTACCGGGTGAGCGGCACCGACGTCGGCTTCGACCCGGAGTTCCCGACGCCGGTGCCGGCGCTGTCTCGGGTGCGGGCGAAGAACGCGGTCAACCTGCTGACGCTGACCAACCCCGGGCACGGGCAGTCGCCGACGCTGTTCCAGCGCTCGACCTACCCGGACTGGGCGCAGGGCAACATCACCGTGCTGCCGGAGGGGGTGAACCTCGAGATCTGCCGGCCCGACCCGGGGGCGGCGCAGCGTCCGTTCGCGCTGGGGGAGTTCGTGGTGCCGCCAGGGGCTGCGCTGCTGAGCTACGTGTCGCGCGACCTGGAGCCTTACCGGGGTTTCCATGTCGTGATGCGCGCGCTGCCACGGCTGCTGCGCGAGCGGCCGGACCTGCACGTGGTCATGGTGGGCGGCGACGGCGTGTCGTACGGGGCGCGGCTGGCGGAGGGGACGTGGAAGGAGCGGCTGCTCGGCGAGGTCGGGCCGCTCGATCCGCAGCGCGTGCTGTTCCCGGGGCGGCTCGAGTACGACAGCTACATCCGGCTGCTGCAGCGCTCGGACTGCCACGTCTACTTCACCTACCCGTTCGTGGCGTCGTGGTCGCTGCGCGAGGCGCTGGCGTGCGGCTGCGCCATCGTGGCGAGCGACACCGCGCCGGTGCTGGAGTTCGTGTCGCACCGCGCGACCGGGCTGCTCTCGCCGTTCCTCGACCCCGGGGCGCTCGCGGACCGCGTGCTGGAGGTGCTGGAGGATCGCGTGATGTCGGCGGGGCTGCGCGCGGCGGCGCGGGTGCACGCCGAGGCGACGCTGTCGATGCCGGCCTACCTCGACGCGTACGAGGCGCTGATCACGCGGTTGGTCGCGGGCTGAGCGTCGCGGCGCCCCGTGGCCGGTGCGTGGCGTCGTGGCCGGGCGTGGCGTCGGGCCGGCGAGGGGCGGTGCGGGCGGCGCGCAGGGCTCTGCCTGCGTCGCCGGCGGCGTGCAGCCGCGCCCGGGGCACGCGCGGTCAGCGCCGGGTCGGGATCTCGTCGAACACGGCGTGCGCCAGGCTGACCAGGTGGCCGGCGGAGAGCGGGAAGCCGGCGCGCTCGGCATCCTGCGCCAGGGTCAGCAGCCGGTCGGACAGCACCAGCGGGCTGACCTGGTGGTCGGACAGCGGGGTCACGACAGGCGCCGCGAAACCGCGGAAGGCGAGCTGGGTCATGCAGGTCACGGAGGTTTTTTCCCTTGCCGCGCGGCCTTCATTGGCCGCGGCACGATCCTGGCCCGGGTCTGGTTTCCACGAGGTTAACGCGAACGGAATGATGCAGGGTTCGCGACGGCAGGGCGCGCGCGCACGGCGGGAGGTTCCGCCTCCGGGCCCCGTCCAGGGCACGCCCTGGGCTTCCGGCCCTGCAGGCCGGGAGATCGGGGCGCTTCGCGGTTCTGGAGGCTGTTGCGGGCCCGGTGTTTTCGCAGGAAGGCAGGAGTCTTCTTTTTCTGAAGAAAAAGAAGCAAAAAGACTTTGCCCATGAGGTCACGGACCTGCGGGCGACTCCGGAATCTTGTGGGCAGACGCTCTCGGGTTCTTTCTCTCAGGAAAGAATACGCTTTCTGCCGGTCGCGCCGCACTGGACCAGGGCGGCAGGTCAATGACGGCCTTGAGGCGTCGCCGACCTTCCCGAACGGCCGGGTCGGGCCTCGCGACTGCCGGGCGTGAACCGTTCCGGTTCCGGCCCGGGAAGGCTCGTGCCCGCGGCAGCCCGGCCCTCGGGCCGCCGGAGGGGAGCGCGTCCCCTGCCGCGGCACGGAGCAGGCCGGCGCTCCGGGCGCCGCCCGCCGATCAGGCGCGGGCCTGGTCCTGCGGCGCCGTCGCGGCGCCGGTGAGTGCCAGGACGCGCAGCGAGGAGGCCAGCGGGCGGTTCGCGTCGCGGGCCGCGTCGACGTCGGCGATCAGCGAGGACAGCGTCTGGCGGCGGCCCTGCGCCATCGCGGACAGCGCGGCCCAGAACTCGGGCTCCAGCGCCACGCTGGTGCGGTGGCCGGCCAGGGTGAAGGAGCGCTTGGCCAGGGCACGGATCGTTCTCATGTCGGTTCCTCGGAGTGTGTCGTCAGGTGCCTGTCATCAGGCGGGGATCGACCACGCGGTCGAAGGTTTCGGCATCGATGTCGCCCGATGCCAGCGCCGCCTCGCGCAGCGTCTGCCCGTGCACATGCGCCTCGTGGGCGATGTGGGCCGCGCGGTCGTAGCCGATGACCGGGGCCAGCGCGGTGACCAGCATCAGCGACCGGTCCAGAAGCTCCGCGATCCTTGGCCTGTTCAGCTCGGTGCCCTCGATCGTGTAGCGGCGGAAGGTGCCGCTCACGTCGGCCAGGCGGCGGGCCGAGTTCAGGACGTTCATGATGATGACCGGGCGCATCACGTTGAGCTCGAAGTTGCCCTGCGCGCCCGCGAACGCGACGGCCGCGTCCTCGCCGATCACCTGGGTGCAGACCATCACCATGGCCTCGCACTGCGTGGGGTTGACCTTGCCCGGCATGATCGACGAGCCGGGCTCGTTCTCCGGCAGCGTCAGCTCGCCCAGGCCGCAGCGCGGGCCGGACGCCAGCCAGCGCACGTCGTTGGCGATCTTCATCAGCGCGACCGCGACCCCGCGCATCGCCGCCATCGAGGCGACCATGGCATCCAGGCCGCCGAGGGCCGCGAACTTGTTGGGCGCGGTGCGGAACGGCTGGCCGGTCAGGGCGGCGATGCGGTCGGCGATGTCGACGGCGAAGCCGGGCGGGGCGTTGAGGCCGGTGCCGACCGCGGTGCCGCCGGCGGCCAGTTCCAGCAGGCCGTCCTGGGCGGCGCGCAGGCCGGCGATGGCGTGGCGCAGCTGGTGGGCGTAGCCGGACCACTCCTGGCCGACGGTGAGCGGGACCGCGTCCTGCAGGTGGGTGCGGCCGATCTTGACCACGTCGGCCCACAGCGTGGCCTTGGCCTCGATGGCGGCGGCGAGCTGCTCCAGGGAGGGGAGCAGGACGTGCTCGATCTCCAGGCGGGCGGCGATGTGCATGGCCGTCGGGAAGGTGTCGTTGGAGGACTGCCCCATGTTGCAGTCGTCGTTGGGGTGGACGGGCTTCTTGGAGCCGATGGTGCCGCCCATCAGCTGGATGGCGCGGTTCGAGATCACCTCGTTGCAGTTCATGTTCGACTGGGTGCCGGAGCCGGTCTGCCAGACGTAGAGGGGGAACTCGGCGTCCAGGTCGCCCGCGATGATCTCGTCGGCGGCGTGGGCCATGGCGTCGCACTTGTCGCGCGACAGGCGGCCGGCGTCGGCGTTGACCAGGGCGGCGGCCTTCTTCACCACGGCCATCGCGTGGGCGACCTGGATCGGCATGATGTCGCGGCCGATGGAGAAGTGGATCAGGCTGCGCGCGGTCTGCGCGCCCCAGTAGCGGTTCGCGGGGACCTGCACGCGGCCCATGCTGTCGCTCTCCCAGCGGGAGCCGGAAGCGTCGATGCCGATCGGCACCTCCGCGTGGGGGTGCGCGTCGGGGCGGCGGGTGTCAGAGGCCATCGTCTGAAGCTCCGTGGTACCGTTCCCGCCCCAGCTACGGGCGGCTGCGGTATTTGGATGCGTTCGGATGCGGGGGCCAGACGGATTTTCTGCGGCCGTGGCCGGGGCGGGGCGGCTGGAGCGGGCGCGCGGTACCGCGGCGGCGTGGAGGGGCACGGGGCTGCGACGGCCGGGGGCAGGCGGTCGCGCAGGGCCTGACGGCAGAACGGGAGGCCACCTTGCGGCGGCCTCCCGTTCCTTCGTGACGTCAGCGAGGCAGGCGGGGCGACGCCGCGGCCCGTGTCCGGGCGGCGGCGGCCCGGCGTGGCGGTGTCAGTGCTGCGGGATCAGGTTGCGGGCCTCGATGACGGCCTTGGCGCAGGACTTGTCGCCCTTGGCGTTCAGGTCTGTGGCGCGCTGCAGCGCGGCCTTGGCCTGGGAGACCTTGTCGTCGGACGACATGGTGGCGTTGCCGTCGCCCTTGCCGCCGTCCTGGACGGCCTGCTGCGCCATCGTCGGCTTGCCGGCGGACTGGCGGCGCACGTCGGCCGAGGAGGTCGCGACCTGGCCGCTGGCGACGGCGTCCGCCTGCTTGCCCATCGCCCCGCCGCCGACCGCGCCGGCCGCGCCGCCGACCGTGCCGGCCGAGCCGCCCTTGACCACGTTGGTCCCGGCCTTGTCGGTGCCGGCCGTGGAGGCGGACTTGCCCATCTGGCCGGCGTTCGCCTTGCCGACGTCCTGGCCGGTGTCGGGCTGCGACACGGGGGCGCCGAGTCCGCTCATGGAGCCGATCTGCTTGCCGAGCGAGGCGATGTCGGCCGAGCAGCCGCCGTCGGCGCGGGCGGCGAGCGGCGAGAGGCCGAGGGCGGCCGAGACGGCGAGCCCGCAGACGAGACGTGTGTGACGCATGGATCAGATTCTCCCCGAGTGTTTTGCGGAACAACGCCGTGCCACGCGGCGGGTTCGGGCCTGCGCGAAGAAACTTGCCCGCGCCGCCGTGCGTCCGGCCGTCCCGGCGGGCACCGCCGGTCAGGCCAGGCGCGCGGCGGCCCAGCGCGCGGAGTCGGCCACCACCGGGTCGGGGTCGTCGACCAGGCGCTGCGCCGTGCCGCGCAGGGCGGGGTCGGCGGAGTTGCCGATCGCGTTGAGCACGTTGCGCACGAGGCGGCCGCGGCCGATGCGCCGCACCGGGGAGCCGGCGAACAGCGCGCGGAAGCCGGCGTCGTCGAGGGCGGCCAGGGCGTCGAGGCGGGGCGCGGCCAGGTCCTCGCGCGGGCGCAGGCCAGGCGGCGGGGCGGCGTGGGCGAAGCGGTTCCACGGGCAGGCGGCCAGGCAGTCGTCGCAGCCGTAGATGCGGTTGCCCATCCTCGGGCGCAGCTCGTCCGGGATCGGGCCGCGGTGCTCGATGGTGAGGTAGGAGACGCAGCGGGTGGCGTCGAGGCGGTACGGCGCGGGGAAGGCGTCGGTCGGGCACGCCGTCAGGCAGCGGGTGCAGGAGCCGCAGGAGGCGCCGGCGTGCGGGTCGGGGGGGAGGTCGAGGGTGGTGTAGACCTCGCCGAGCAGGAGCCAGGAGCCGTGCTCGCGCGACACGAGGTTGGTGTGCTTGCCCTGCCAGCCGAGGCCGGCCTGCTCGGCGAGCGGCTTCTCCATCACCGGGGCGGTGTCGACGAACACCTTGACGCCGACGCCGAAGCGCGAGCCCACGAACTGCGCCAGGTGCTTGAGCATGCCCTTGACGATGTCGTGGTAGTCGCGGTTGCGGGCGTAGACGGAGACGTTGCCGCGGTCGGGGCGGGACAGGGTCGCCAGCGGGTCGCCGTCGGGGGCGTAGGACAGGCCGAGCGCGATCACGCTGCGCGCGTCGGGCCAGAGGGACTGCGGGTGGGAGCGCTCGGCCTGGCGCTCTGCGAGCCAGCCCATGTCGCCGTGCTGGCCGGAGGCGACGAAGGCGGCGAGGCGGGCGCGGGCCTCGGGGGCGAGGGAGGCGGGCGCGAAGCCGACGGCGTGGAAGCCGAGGGCGAGGGCGCGGTCGCGGATGAGGGACTGGGGGGTCATCGAAGGAAAGGAAGGCCAGGGCTCTGCCCTGGACCCGCCAGGGCGAGCCGCCCTGGACCGGCTCTACCTAGGGAGGCAGGTCCAGGGACGCTGCCCCTGGCGGGTCCAGGGCAGGGCCCTGGCCTTGCTGTCCTCAGCCGTGGTCGGACGGCTTGGCGGCGGCGAGCGGCATCGGCACGTAGCGCACGCCGTCGCTGCCCTGGATCAGCATGAGCACGGCCTTGCGGTCCTGCTTGCGGATCGCGTCGACGCGCGAGCGCAGCTCGGACGGGGTGTTCACCGCCTCCTGCTGCACCTCGACGATGACGTCGCCGGCCTTGAGGCCGTGGTCGGACGCCGAGCCGCCCTTGCTCACGTCGGTGACGACGACGCCCTTCTGGTCGTCGCCGAGGCTGTACTTCTTGCGCGACTCGTCGGTGATGGGTGCCACCTTCATGCCGAAGTCGCTCAGCTCGGAGACGGCGGAGGGCGAGGGCTTCTTCGCGGTCTCGCCGGGGGTGCCGGCGTCGGCCATCTTGGCCTCGGACGGCATCTCGGCGACCTTGACCTGGAGCGTCTGGTCCTTCCCGTCGCGCCAGACCTCGACGGGGACGGAGACGTCGATCGCGGTCTCGGCGACCACGCGCGGCAGGGTCTTGAGCTCCTTGATGTCCTGGTTGTTGAACTTCAGGATCACGTCGCCGCCCTTGATGTGGGCGGCGTCGGCGGGGCCGCCGTCGTTCACGCCGGCGACCATCGCGCCGTCCGTGCCCTTGAGGCCGAGGCTCTCGGCAAGGTCGGGGGTGACCTGCTGGATGCGCACGCCGAGCCAGCCGCGGCGGGCATGGCCGTACTGGCGGAGCTGGGCGACGACGGTCTTGGCCGCGTTGGCGGGGATGGCGAAGCCGATGCCGATGGAGCCGCCCGACGGCGAGTAGATCGCGGTGTTGATGCCGATCACCTCGCCGGCCATGTTGAACAGCGGGCCGCCGGAGTTGCCGCGGTTGATCGGCGCGTCGGTCTGGATGAAGTCGTCGTACGGGCCCTGGTGGATGTCGCGGCCGCGCGCGGAGACGATGCCGGCGGTGACCGTGCCGCTCATGGCGTAGGGGTTGCCGATGGCGAGCACCCAGTCGCCGACGCGCGGGGCGTCGCTGTCGCCGAACGGCACCTGGACCAGCTTGTGGTCGGTCTTGATCTGCAGCACGGCCAGGTCGGCGCGGTCGTCGTGGCCGAGCACCTTGGCCTTGATCGTGGTGTTGTCCTGCAGGGTGACTGTGACGTTGGTGCCGCCCTCGATCACGTGGTTGTTGGTCACGATGATGCCGGCGTCGGCGTCGATGATGAAGCCGGAGCCGACGCTCTGCGTGTGGCGCGGCTGGTCGGGGGCGGCGTCGCTGTCGTCGTCGCCGCCGCCCTGGGGGCCGTGCGGGTGGTTCTTGTTCATGAAGTCCTTGAAGAACTTCTCGAACGGGGAGCCGGGGGGGAACACCGGCATGTCGGGGCCGCCGCCGCCGTGGCCGGGGGGCAGGCCCATGGCGGCCTCGGCGGGCATGTCCTGGGTCGAGGAGATGTTGACCACGGCGGGGAGCAGGGCGGCGGCCAGGTCGGCGAAGCTGTCGGGGGCGCCGCGGGCGTACGCCGGGGCGGGCGCGAGGGGGGACAGGCCGGGGGCGGCGGGCAGGGAGAGCACGCACCCGAGTGCGATGGCGCGGACCGTGTGACGCATGGCGGATGTTCCCTCTTTGCCAGGATACTGCGCGCGGGCCCGGACGGGCAGCAAGCGGCATGGCGAACTGCGCACATGGGGGGAACTGGCCGTGGCCCAAGGTGGCGGGAGGTCAAGAAGACGGCAGGAAGGCCAGGGGCGCTGCCCCTGGACCCCGCCAGGGCGAGCCGCCCTGGACCGGCCTTCTGAAGTCATGGGATCAAAGGGTCCCCGGACCCTTTGCGGGTTCGGGCAGGGCCCGACCTTGCCTGCCTACTGCTCCGGCAGCCCCTTGAGCAGCGAGAGGATGCCCTCCTCCGGGGTGAGCACGAGGCGGTCCTTCGGCCCGAAGGCGGCGCGGTAGGCGGCCAGGGTGCGCCAGATCGCGAAGAAGGCGGGGTCGCGGCCGTAGGCGTCGGCGTAGATGCCGTAGGCGGTCCGCTCGCCCTCGCCGCGCAGCTTGTCGGCGGTGCCGCGCGCGTCGGCGAGCAGGACCGTGCGGTCGCGGTCGGCGTCGGCGCGGATGCGGGCGCTGGCCTCCGCACCCTCGGCGCGGGCCTGCTTGGCGACGCGCTCTCGCTCGGACTGCATTCGGCTGAGGATGGCCTCGGTGTTCTCGGCGGGCAGGTCGGCGCGGCGGATGCGCACGTCCTCGACGTGGATGCCGAAGCCGGCCATCTCGCCGTCCACCTCGGTGCGGATCAGGCCCATGATGCGGCCGCGCTGGGCGGAGAGCACGTCGAGCAGGGTCTCGCGGCCAAGCACGCGGCGCAGGCTGGATTCCACCACCGAGGCGAGGCGGCCGCGGATGCCGTCCTCGGAGGGGCCGACGGCCTGGTAGTAGCGTAGGGGGTCGGTGATCCGGTAGCGGGTGAAGCTGTCGACGATGAGGCGGCGCTGGTCGCCGAGGATGACCTCCTCGCCGGGTGTGTCGTAGTCGAGCAGGCGGCGGTCGAAGGCGATCACGGTCTGGATGAAGGGGACGCGGGCCTGCAGGCCGGGCTCGGTGATGACGCGCACCGGGCGGCCGAACTGGGTGACGAGGGCCTGCTCTGTCTGGCGCACGGTGAACAGGCTGGCGGTGACGAGGAGGGCCAGCGCGAAGGCGACGGCGGCCAGCGGGAGCACGGCGCGCGAGGCGAGGGGGTTCATGGGGCCGCTCCTGCGGGCGCTGCGGCGGCGGGCGGGGA
>CAXSER010000089.1:0-8897 GCA_964236315.1 uncultured Acetobacteraceae bacterium
CCGCCCCGCCCGCGCCCCACGCCCCCGCGCCCACGCCCGCCTCCCCGTCGTCGATCAGCACCACGTGCAGCCGCCGCGGCCCGTGCGCCCCCAGCTCCAGCGTCTGCTCGATGTCCGCCGACCGCGACGGCCCCGTCACCAGCATCACGTTGCGCGGCATCGCCCCCCGGTCCCCGGCCGCGCGCTCCCGCCGCAGCAGGTCCCACGCGTCCTCGTACGGCCCCACCACCCGGCTCGCCCTGAGCACCACGATCGCCGTGTCCGCCAGCAGGTTCAGCGTCGTCGGCCGCTCCGGCCCCGACGGCAGCATCAGCGTCCCCGTCTCCGCGATCCCCGCGAACCCCTGCTGGATCGAGACCATGTCCGTCCCCACCGCGATCCCCCGCCGCAGCACCAGCATCGGCCGCTCCCCCCACGGCAGCGCCATCAGCTCCGGGTGCTCCCCGATCGCCGCCTCCGACGGCAGGTTCTGCGCCGCGAGATACTCGACCACCGCCCCCGGCACGTCCTCGCCCGACGCCACCCGCGCCACGCTGCCGAACTCCTTCTCCACGTGGCGCGCGAACATCGCCACCTGCTCCGCGTGCGGCACCAGGCTGCGCAGCGGGATCAGGTGCCGCGCCGGCGCCCGCAGCCGCTCCTCCAGCCGCGCCCGCACGTCCGCGTCCAGCTCGCCCCGCCGCAGCCCGCGCCGGATCGTGCCGAGAATCGCGTCGCGGCTCATGCGAGCACGCAGGCAAGCATGGGCTCTGCCCAAACCCGCCAGGGGCGAGCCGCCCCTGGACCGGCACACCTTAAGGGAAGCCATCCAAGGGGCTTCCCTTGGCGGAGCTCGAGGCGGAGCCTCGACCTTGCCTCCCTCACGCCGCCCTCTTCTCGCGCTCGTAGCGGGCGAAGAACGTCTCCCCCTCCGGCGCCGGCAGGTCCCGCCCCGCGGTCCACCCCCCCGCCATCGGCATCCTCGCGAACCGCCCCCGCCTCCCCCCGAGCACCCCCAGCACGCGCGCCGCCACCCCCGTCGCCGCCCGGTACAGCGCCGGCCGCCGCGCCAGGTACGCCCACAAAGCGAGGTTCCGCCGCTGCGCCACCGGCGTGAGGTGCCGCTCGAACTCGCGCTCCCGCCAGTGCCGCATCATCGCCGGCAGCGGGATCTTCACCGGGCACACCGCCTCGCACTTCCCGCACAGCGTCGACGCGTTCGGCAGCGACCCCGCCTCCTCCACGCCCACGAGCGCCGGCGTCAGCACGCTCCCCATCGGCCCCGGATACACCCACCCGTAGGCGTGCCCACCGACCGCGCCGTACACCGGGCAGTGGTTCATGCAGGCCGCGCACCGGATGCAGCGCAGCATGTCCTGGAACTCGGTCCCCAGCATCGACGACCGCCCGTTGTCGATCAGCACGACGTGGTAGGCGTCCGGCCCGTCGAGATCGTCGATCCGCCGCGCCCCCGTCGAGAACGTCGTGTACACGGAGATGTCCTGCCCCGTCGCCGAGCGCGCCAGCAGCCGCACCAGGCTCATCGTGTCCTCCAGCGTCGGCACGATCTTGTCGATGCCCGCGATGGCGATGTGCACGCGCGGCAGCGTCTGCGTGAGGTCGCCGTTGCCCTCGTTGGTGACGATCACCGAGGACCCCGTCTCAGCGATCAGGAAGTTCGCCCCCGTGATCCCCACGTCCGCGCCGAGGAAGTGCGTGCGCAGCTCCGTCCTCGCCTCCGCCATGATGTCGGAGCGCTCGGCGAACACCCGGTCCGCCGCCAGGTGCGCGTGGCTCAGCCTGAACTGCGCCTCCCAGTCCGCCCGGTTCAGGTGGAACGCCGGCGCCACGATATGGCTCGGCGCCTCCTTGCGGAGCTGGAGGATGTACTCCGCGAGGTCCGTCTCCACCGGCACCATGCCGTGCAGCTCCAGGTGCTCGTTGAGCCCGATCTCCTCCGAGATCATCGACTTGCCCTTGGTCACGGTGCGCGCGCCGACGTCGCGGCAGATCCCCAGCACCGCCTCGCGCGCGTCGGCTGCCGTCGAGCACCAGTGCACCGTCCCCCCCGCCGCCTCCACCGCCTTCGCGTAGGCGTCGAGGTAGAAGTCCATGTGCTCCAGGGTGTGGTTCTTGATGTCGCGCCCGATGTCGCGCAGCCGCTCGAACTCCGGCAGCCCCGCGACCGCCGCCGCCCGCCGCGCCTGCATGTGCTTCGTGCTGTAGCCCAGCGCGGCCTGCAGCCCGGGATCGCGCAGCGATTCGGCGGCGTGCGCCTTGAAGGCATGCGACGTGGCAAGCATTGGTGCGTCCCTCCTGCGCCGCCGGCGCGGCCTGCCCAAGAGTTAGTCGCTCCCCCGCCACTCCGCCATCACCCCGATGCCCCGAACGCGGCACGACCGCCCCCGCCGCCAGACCGGGGCGGGGTGTCAGGCAAGGAAGGCGCCGCCAGGCAAGGACGGCGCCGCCAGGCAGGGACAGCGCGCCGCCAGGCAAGGACAGGGCGCCGCCAGGCAGGGACAGCGCGCCGCCAGGCAAGTACAGGGCACCGCCAGGCAGGGACAGGGCACCGCCAGGGGAGGGCAGGGGCCGACACCGCGGGGGCAGGGCTGCCGACCTGCCCCCGCGCCGGACCCGGGACATCCTGTTCCCGCCCGGTCCCGCCGCGGACGCGGGGCGGGCCGTCGCAAGGCTCGCGCGCAAGGCCGGGCAGACCGTGCCCCTGCGCGCACCCCGACGCCCACCTACCCCGTCCCGGCCACAACCGCAACGCGCATTCGCGTCACGCGACGGGACGCCCTCAGGATCCTGCGACATCCCCGTCCGGCGCGAGACGCTCCAGCACCCGCGCCGCCGCCTCCCCCGCCGGCGCCACCAGCAGCCGCCCGGGCGCCGCCCCGTGCGCCACCGCCACGCCCCCCTTCGGGCACAGCCCGAAGCACCCGGCCTCCACCACGCGCACCTCGCGCCGCCGCCCCTGCTCGCGCAGCTCGTCCTTCAGCGCGGCGCGCAGGCTGTCCCCGCCATCCGCCCCGAAGCCCCCGTCGAGCTTGCGGCTGCACTTGGCGCACACCACCACGAACTCCCGCCACGGGGTCGCCACGACGAGGTCCTCGCCCGGCACGGCCTTCTTCTTGTGTCCCATGCTCCCGGTAACGGCGGCGCCGGCCCCGCGTTCAAGCCGCGCACCGCATGGCAGGGCACCGCCCGCCAGGAAGCAAGGTCGAGTCTCCGCCCCGAACCCCGCCAAGGGCTGCGCCCTTGGAACGCATCCTCAAGAGAAGCCGGTCCAGGGGCGGCTCGCCCCTGGCGGGTCTGGGCAGAGCCCGGCCTTGCTTCCTTCAGGCCGGCTGCCGTGCCCGCACCGCCGCCGCCAGCGTCCCGTCGTCGAGCGCGTCCAGCGCCCCCCCCATCGGCACCCCCTGCGCGACCCGGCTGATCGCGACCCCCAGCGGCGCCAGCCGGTCCGCGACCAGGTGCGCCGTCGTCGCCCCGTCCACCGTCGCTCCCAGCGCCAGGATCACCTCCGCCACCCCCCCCGCCGCCACCCGCGCCACCAGCGGCCCGATGCTCAGCTCCTCCGGCCCCACCCCCGCCAGCGCCGACAGCGTCCCCCCGAGCACGTGGTACAGCCCCCGGTGCACCCCCGCCCGCTCCAGCGCCCACAGGTCCCCCACGCCCTCCACCACGCACACCACCCCCCGGTCCCGCCGCCCATCGGCGCAGATCGAGCAGGGGTCCGTGCTGTCGAGGTTGCCGCACACGCCGCACGGCCTGACCGCCCGCGCCGCCTCCTCCAGCGCAGCCGCGAGCGGCAGCATCCGCGTCTCCGGCGCCATCAGCAGCCGCAGCGCCGCCCTGCGCGCCGAGCGCGGCCCGAACCCCGGCAGCCGCGACAGCAGCCCGATCAGCCGCTCGATCTCCGGCCCACCCACGCCCCGACGCCTAGAACGGCAGCTTCATGCCCGGCGGCAGCTGCAGCCCGCCCGTGACCTTCTGCATCTCCTCGGCATTCATCGCGTCCACCCGCCTGCGCGCGTCCGCATGGGCCGCGACCAGCAGGTCCTGCACCATCTCCATCTCCGCCGGGTCGGCGAGCTTGGGATCGATCCGCACCCGCCGCAGCTCCCCCTTGCCGCTCAGCACGACGGACACCAGCCCGGCGCCGGCGACGCCCTCGACCTCGACGGCCTCCGCCCTGGCCTGCATCTCGGCCATCTTCTCCTGCATCTGGCTCGCCTGCTTCATCAGCCCCGCAAGGTTCTTCACCCGCGCTCTCCCTCTCGATGCACCGCCCCGCCGTCATACCGGACCCCGGCCCCCAGCGTCACCCTGCCGAGATGGGGCGCCACGCCTGCGTCGCAACAAGGAAGCAGGCAGTTCTTTCTTGAAAGAAAGAACCAAAGAACTTTGCAAATAAAACCCTTGTCTGAGTCGCAAAGTCTTTTTGCTTCTTTTTCTTCAGAAAAAGAAGGCCTTGCTTCCCTGCGCCTTGAGCGCCGCCCGCTCTCCCCCGGCGAGAAACGCCCCCAGCCACCCCATCACCTCCTCGGGCGCCTCCTCCGCGAGATAGTGCCCGGACTGCACCGCCCCCCCGCTCACCTCCCCCACACAGTACTCCCGCCACAGCGCCAGCGGGTCGTACCACCCCCCGATCCGCCCCTTCGCCCCCCACAGCACGAGCATCGGGCAGCGCACGCGCTCCCCCTCCAGCCGGCTGGCCCTGTCGTGCACCAGGTCGATCGACGCCGCCGCGCGGTAGTCCTCGCACATGCCCGCGATCGCGCGCGGGTCGTGCGCCGCCGCCAGGTAGTCCGCCAGCGCCTCGGGCGCGAAGAACCCGGGCAGCGCGACCTCCCCCGGCCGGTCGCGCGAGGTGTGCGCCGCGAACCACTCGTCCGGCGCCGCATTGATCACCGACTCCGGCTTGGGATGCGGCTGCGCGAACCAGAACCAGTGGTAGTACCCGAGCGCGAACGCCATGTCCGCCCGCTCGAACTGTTCCACCGTCGGCACGATGTCGAGCACCGCCAGCCGCTCCACACGCCCGGGCGCGTCCAGCGCCATCCGGTGCGCCACCCGCGCCCCCCTGTCGTGCGCCGCCACCGCGAACGTCGGAAACCCCAGCGTATCCATCAGCGCCAGCATGTCCCCCGCCATCGCCCGCTTGGAATACGCCGCGTGATCCTCCGACACCGCCGGCTTGAAGCTCCCGCCGTACCCCCGCAGGTCCGCACACACCACCGTGTGCGTGCGCGCCAGCTCCGGCGCCACGCGGTGCCACATCGCATGCGTCTGCGGGTTGCCGTGCAGCAGCAGCAGCGGCGGCCCCGACCCGCCGACCCGCACGCGCAGCGCACCCCCGGGCACGCTCACCTGCCGCAACCCGAACCCCTCGAAGAACATCGCCCGCCCTCTCCTGACCGCGCCATGGTGCAGCGCGGCGATGGCGCAAGAAAGGCAGCAAGGTCGAGGCCCTGCCTCGAGCTCCGCCAAGGGCTGGGCCCTTGGATCGCCTTCTACAAGCAAGGCCGGTCCAGGGGCGGCTCGCCCCTGGCGGGTCCGGGCAGAGCCCGGCCTTCCTTGCTGCCCCGCTTTGTGCCATCGGCACCCCGCCCGCCCGGAGACACGCCGCGATGCCCGACGACCCCACGCTCGACCCCGCCGACTGGACGCAGCTGCGCGCCCTCGGCCACCGCATGATCGACGACGTCTTCGCCCACCTGGAATCCCTGCGCGAGGGCCCGGTCTGGCAGCGCATGCCCGACCCCCTGCGCGCCGCGCTCCACACCCCCGCGCCCCGCGCGCCCTCCGACCCCGCCGCCGTCTACGACGACTTCCGCCGCACGATCCAGCCGTACGCGACCGGCAACCTGCACCCCGGCTTCATGGGCTGGGTGCACGGCGGCGGCACCCCCGTCGGCATGCTGGCCGAGCTCCTCGCCGCCGGCCTGAACTCCAACCTCGGCGGCCGCGACCAGGCCCCCATCGAGATCGAGCGCCAGGTCATCCGCTGGTCCGCCGAGCTCCTCGGCCTCCCCCCCGAGACCACCGGCCTCCTCGTCACCGGCACGTCCCTCGCCAACCTCGTCGCCGTCCTCACCGCCCGCAGAGCCACCCTCGGCCCGTCGGTCCGCACCCAGGGCCTCGCGAACGCCCCCCTGACGGCCTACGCCGCCGCCGGCACCCACGGCTGCGTCGCCCGCGCCATGGACATGGCCGGCCTCGGCACCGACGCCCTGCGCCTGATCCCCACCGACGAGGTGCACCGCATCGACCCTGGCCTCCTCGCCGCCCGCATCGCCGAGGACCGCGCCGCCGGCCTCCGCCCCTTCCTGATCGTGGGCAACGCCGGCACCGTCGACGTCGGCGCCATCGACGACCTCTCCGCCCTGGCCACCCTCGCGCAGGCCGAGCGCCTGTGGTTCCACGTCGACGGCGCGTTCGGCGCCATGGCCGTCCTCTCCCCCACGCTGCGCCCGCGCCTCGCGGGCATCGAGCGCGCCGACAGCGTCGCCTTCGACTTCCACAAGTGGCTGCAGGTCCCCTACGACGCCGGCTGCGTGCTGGTGCGCCACCCCGGCGCCCAGGCCGACGCCTTCGCCCAGGACCTCGCCTACCTGCACCGCGAGGACCGCGGCCTCGCCGCCGGCCACCCCTGGCCCTGCGACCTCGGCCCCGACCTCTCCCGCGGCTTCCGCGCGCTCAAGGTCTGGATGACCCTGCGCACCCACGGCGCCGACCGTCTCGGCCAGGTCATCGAGCGTTGCTGCACGGTCGCCCGCCACCTCGCCGCCCGCGTCGAGTCCGAGCCCCGCCTCGAACTCTGCGCCCCCGTCGCCCTCAACGTCGTCTGCTTCCGCCTCCGCGACGGCTCGGACCGCCTCCAGGCCGACCTCGCCGCCGACGTCCAGGAATCCGGCGACGCCGTCCCCTCCACGACCCGCCTCGCCGGCCGCACCGTGATCCGGGCCTGCATCATCAACCACCGCACCCGCGAGCCCGACACCGACCGCCTCGTCGACGCCGTCCTCCGCGCCGCCGACGCGCGGCAGGCGTAGCAAGCAAGGTTGAGGCTCTGCCTCAAACTCCGCCAAAGGCTGCGCCCTTGGAACGCATCCCTTAAGAAAGTGCCGGTCAGGGGCGGCTCGCCCCTGGCGGATCCGGGCAGGATCAAGCCCTTGTTCCAAGGGCTGGAAGCACTGGCGCGAGTTCACGGATCCGGCCTCTGGCGGCAGCCTGATCGGCACCGGCTGCGACGACGATGCTGCACCTGCCGCGACGGCCTGAAGGCGGCTTGAGCACAGGTGAGCGGGATCAACCCGACGCAGGACTGCGTCAGGCCAGCCCTTGTCGCCCTCGCAGAAGCTGATCACCCATCGCCTGTGCCAGGCTCTCGCGATACGGAAAAGACCGTTCGATGTCGACGGCGAAAGCAACTTGCGCCAGATCGCGAAGTATCTTCGAGGTCGTGTCCTGGAGAGACACAAGGTCTACATAGATGCCGTCGCTGAACCTGTCCGTCGTCCACGCGATGTGCCCGGCTTCATCGTTCCGCCATCGCCCGATACGCTTCCGGGTGGCAGCCGTCTCTTCCAGGCTCAGCAACTCATCAACCTGCTGTAGAAGCATGTCGCAGGCAAGCCGGCCTTGATCCAACCACACCCGGTCTTTCTTGATGGCAGCCACAATCGCGGGGATGCTTACACGCGCAGGATTGGTGTCGTAGAGCGCGTCGAGCTTCGTCACCGCCGCGTCCTGAAGCTCAAGCACAAGCACGTGGAATGCCTTGTCCACCAGACCGGGCGGCTCAGGCCGGACCGCGGCAGCGATGACGCGGAGCGTGATGTCGGTTCGCGCATTGACCCAAATCGCGAAGCGAAGCTTGTCCGCAGTCTCAAGCAGAGTGGGTGGTGCACCGGCTCGTATCCGGGGCCTGACCTTCGCAAGAAAATCGTCGTCACGCGTCTGCTTGCCCGCCAAGTCTCACCCTCCAGTCGTGCCAAATGCCTATAAAGCGGCTGGTGAGGTTCTCAGCGCCGAAATCCCCGCAGCCGTACAGCCAGTCTGTCCGGACGCGATATCTGCTTGCCCGAACCTCGCCCGCCCATCCGCGTTCAATGGTGGGGGCTACAGCCGCTGTCGGGGACAGCCACGTGGGCGCCGGGATCACAGTGGTGCGGGGCGTCCGCGTTTCCTGACAACTGGTTAGTCCCCTTTCGTGCTACCCTGCTTAGGTAACATCCCGGCCTGGAGCTCCCCATGCCCGACGACACCACCCGCTGGACCGTCTCGGTATCGCGCGACACCGACGCCGCTGTCCGCAGCACCCTGGCTCGCCGCGGCATGAAGAAGGGCGACCTGTCCCGGTTCATCGAGGACGCGGTCCGGTGGCGCATGCTGGACCAGAGCATGGCCGAGGCCCGCGCCGGCTTCGCCGACCTGCCCCCCGAGGCGGTCGAGACGCTGGCCGACGAGGCAGTGGCGGCGGCGCGGCAGGCCCACCGGACGCCGCCGGAAACCCGCTAGGGGTGCGGCTGGTCATCGACACCAACGTCCTGATCAGCGCCCTGCTTTCCGCCACGTCCCTGCTGGCGCAGCTCGTCGTGCTCTGGCGCACGGGCCGGTTCGACCTGCTGACCACGGCCGACCAGCTGGACGAACTGGTGCGCGTGACCCGCTACCCCAGGATCCGCGAGCGCCTCTCGCCGGCCATTGCCGGCCGTCTAGTCAACGACCTGCGTGCCCTCGCGATCACGCTCGACCGGCTGCCGGTCATCGAGGTCTCGCCCGACCCGGACGACAACTACCTGCTGGCCCTGGCCGCGGCGGGCGCAGCCGACTTCCTGGTCACGGGCGACAAGCGCGACCTGCTCGGCCTCGCGGTCCACGAGGGCACGAGGATCGTCACCGTACGG
>CAXSER010000090.1:0-8869 GCA_964236315.1 uncultured Acetobacteraceae bacterium
CGGTCCGGAGGCACGCAGCACGCCAGCGCGACGCGAACCCCTGGACCAGCCGCGCCGCAGCGCCTCCGGGCTCGCCGCTTCCGCCATCGACAGGGCAGGGTCAGACACCGATCCCGCCCGGCCGCGGCCGGCAACGCTCCCGCCCCGACGATCGCGCCCCGCCCCGCACCCCACCGGACGGCGCCGCCTCACGCCTTGGCCAGCGCCCGCTTCCACTGCACGGCGACCGCGGTGTGCTCGGGGCTGGGGCTGCGGCCCTCCGCGGCGCCCATGACACTGTAGTGCTCCTGCGCCGAGGCGACCTTGCCCTGCCGCACGGCCTGCGCGACATCGGCGTAGGTCTGCATGTACCAGCGCTCGTCCACGCCCGGCGTCGCCCCGAGGCGACCCTCAAGGAACCCGTAGCCGATGTAGTGCGCGCGCGCGTCCTCGACGGCGCCGCTGCGCACGGCGGCCGCGATGTCCGGGTTCTCCCGCAGGTACCCCGCCTCGTTGAACTCGCTGGACGCGGCCGCCACCTGCAGCAGCAGGCTGAACAGCTCCTTGGGGATCTTCACGGTCCGCGCCGCATCGAAGGACGCACGATCCAGGCCGATGGAACGCAGAATGCTGTCGAGGGGAGGCACGTACATCTGGGTGGGTCCTGACCTGCCTAGGGAAACCGGGTCTCGCTTGTCTTGCGTCCGCGTGCCGCCGCCGGCCGAGGCGTGCGCCCGCCGGTCGCCAGCCGGGTCGTGACCGCCACGGAAACCTTCTTCCTGCGCGACGACACCCCGAGCTGCGTCGCGACCTCGTCAAGGTAGCGCTCCTGCTGCCCGCACCTGGCCTCGGAGAGGCGCGCGGCCTCGCGCACCAGCGCGTGGCAGCGCCCGATCTCGTCCACGTGGCGCTCGCCATCCAGCGCGTGGGTGACGCTGCGGGCATGGCGCCGGTGCACGTTGAGCGGCTCTGCGAGATAGGCGACCCGGCCGCCCTGGCGCAGCAGGACCTCGAGGTAGAGCCGCCAGTCGCCCGCCACGCTGAACGTCCTCAATGCGTCCGCACAGCCGTCCAGCGCCTGCAGCAGCGCGCTGCGCCGCCACACCACGGCGCTCGCATTGAGCACCAGGTTCTTGACCGACAGGAAGCGCTCGACGAAGGCCGCGGCCTCGAACACCTCCGTCCTGGCCAGCGCCTCCGGCTCGACCGAGGCGTAGTACTCCTTGTAGCTGCCCAGTTGCGGGCTGCCGTCGAGGTCGATCGTGCGGCTGTCGCAGAACCCGAAGCGGATCGCGGGATCGCGGATCATCGGCGCCAGCACCTCCGCCAGGAACCCGCGATCGCACAGGTCGTCCGCCTCCGCGATCCACAGGAACTCCCCCTCGGCAAGCTCGGCGGCCCGGCGCCACTGCGCGAACACCGAGCCCGAGTTGACCGCGCCCGGCACCAGCCGCACGACCCGCCCCGCCTCCTGCGCGACCACGGGGATCACGGCCAGGCTGTCGTCGGTGGAGCAGTCGTCGAGAACGACGACCTCGTGCACCGGATGCGACTGGCGGAAGATCGAGCCCAGCCGCCCTGGCATGAAGCGCGCGTAGTTGTAGTTCGGCACCACCACCGAGACCGACGCCATCCCCGGCAGCACCAGGCGCAGCAGCCGGCGGGCATACGCCTCGAAGCCGAACCGCCCGGCGACGAGCGCCTGGCGCGCCGCACGCTGCCCCGGCGTGATGCCCGCCGCCAGCGAGGCGCGCACCGCCTGCGCCATCGCGACCACGTCCCCGTAGGGTACGACGCAGCCCTCCCCGACCTCGCGCAGCATGTCGGGGATGCCGCCGGCACGGTCGAACGCGAACACCGGCAGTCCGGCGCCGAGCGCCTCCAGCACCACCGTCGGGAACGGGTCCTCGCGCGAGGTCAGCACGAACGCGTCGGCCGCCGAGAACATCGCCGCCATGTCGTCGCGGTAGCCCGCCATGCGGAACGTCCCGCACGCCTCCGCCTCGGCGATTTCGGCACCCAGCCAGTCGCGCAGCCCCGGGTCGATGCCGCCCACCCACACCAGGCAGGTGCGCCCGGACCCGTCTCGATCGTGCGACACCGGCTCCGGCACCGGCACCTGCAGCAGCCGCCAGAGCTGCACGAACAGGTCGAACCCCTTGCGCAGGTCCGCGTAGCCGACGCCGAGCACCATCCTGTCCTGCGCGACGAGGCCCAGGCCGGCCCGCGCCGCCGCGCCCTCCGCCTCGCCGAACGCGACCTCCCGGTACGACCCCTGCGGCATGACGACCATGCGCCCGTCCTCCGCCACGCCCAGCTCGGCCAGGATCGCGTCGCGCACGAACGGGGCCGCGAACACCACCTGGTCGGCCGCCGCCACGCCGGCCCTCGCGCCGTCGACCAAGTGCTTCTCGCGCAGGATGCGCGGCAGCTCGTGGATCTGCAGCACAGTGTGCAGCCCCGCCGCCTTCAGGTAGGGCACCACCCGCGCGGCCGCCGCCGTGTTGACCACCGCGCCCGTGAACCCCGCCTCCGCGAGGCTGCGCAGCCTCGCGCACAGCTGCGCGTCCGACGCGATCACCGTGGTGGGCGCCTGCGCCGCATACGCGTCGAGCAGCGCGCCGCCGTCGAGCAGCAGGATCTCGCACTCCACCCCGAACGCAGCGCGCAGCATGCGCGCCGTGCCGAACAGGAGCTGCTGCGCGCCGCTCGGGAACGCGTCATGCCCCACGAGGACGACGCGCGGCACCGCCTGCTGCCGCCCGTGCCCGGAGACGGCGCGCGCGGTGGCGTTGAGGTAGGCGGCGCCGAAATGCAGGTCCGGCTCCAGGTAGGCGCCCTCGCACCACTCGTTCCACGCGTTCACGCACACGATGGCCTCGCCGAAGAACGGCGCCGCCTGCGCCCTGGCCACCAGCTGCGACAGCCAGGCCTCGTACTTGGCCGGAGTGGAGCCCGCGAGCACGATGCCGTGGCCCTGCCGCCGCGCGTCGTTGTCCCAGCTCGGCACCGCCGTCCTGACCAGGGGATACCCCGGATCCGGCGCGTCGAGCGAGACGCGCACCACGTCGTCGTAGTGGTAGATCTTGCCCCTGAAGTCGTGGTCCAGGTAGCGGAACCCCGGGTTCGCCGGCGCGAGGTCGCTGGTCAGCTTGTGCGGCGGGAACTCGATCGCGCCGTCCAGGCCGAACTGCCCCGGATCGTCCGCGCCGAAGCTCTGCGCCATCACCAGGATCGGGTCCTCGCCGAACTCCGTGCGGAAGATCTCGCGCCACCGCCCGATGGTGCGCGCCGGCTCGGGGATCAGCCCCGGCCGGTAGATCATCAGCACCGGGCGCCCCTGCAGCCGGATGTAGCGCGGATCCCTGAAGTGCGCCGCGAACTCCGCGACCATCGCCGCGTCGTCCTGCGGGCGGTAGTCCTGCGAGATCAGCACCTCGCTGTCCGCCCCGTCCCAGCGCCTGGTCCAGTTCTCGTTCGCCCACATCAGCGCGAACGGCATCTCCAGCCCGGGCTCGGCGAGGAAGCGCTGCAGCGGCCTCTCCATCAGCCGCCGCCCGTTGAACCAGTAGTGGTAGAAGACAAAGCCGTGCACCCCGGCCGCCAGGGCCATGTCGATCTGGCGCCGCATCGAATCCGCGGAATCCAGCGAGTAGAAGCCGAGGTCGCGCGGCACGCGCGGCTGGTAGTGGCCCACGAAGCGCGGCGAGCCGCGGGCGATGTTCGTCCACTCGGTGAAGCCCTTGCCCCACCAGCCGTCGTTCTCCTCGAAGGCGTGGAACTGCGGCAGGTAGTAGGCCAGCAGCCTGACCTGCGGCCGCGCGCCCCGTTCGAGCCCCCGGAACTCCTCGAACTCCGCACCCGGCCGCGTGAAACGCCGGACCTCGCGCGAGACGGTGGGCTCGTCGTCGGGGATCCTGCCGAACACGCCCGGCTCGTCGCGGTGCGCCAGGTAGTGCAGCAGCGGGTTCTGCGTGGTGTCGCCGCGCAGGTGGCGCTCGACGTAGAACTTGACGTCGAACTCCTCCGACGGATTGCGCGCCTCGCGGTGCCCGTGGCTGTGGAAATGGTGGAACAGGTCGACCCCGGCCGCCACGACGTCGTGGTTGTTGCGCGCGTAGTACTCGGCGTCGAAGCCTGCGATCGGACTGAGCGGCGTGGTACGGCAGTGGGCGAGGTAGTGCGACAGCGCGCAGGCGTCGGCCGCGATGTCGTGGCGCGCACGGTACCACGCGGTGCTGAACAGCGGCCCGGGGTCGCGCCCCTGGCGGTCGCCGTGCAGCACGTAGTGCAGCAGCGGCTGCATCCCCGCCGCCACGACATCCGGATTGCGCTCCAGGTACCACAGCGGCTCGAAGTAGCGGTTCGGGCTGCGGCCCTCCAGGTAGCCGTAGCCGAAGAAGTGCTCGAGCGCGGGAATGTCGGCGTCGCGCACGTCCGGGTAGGCCGACAGGTAGAACTCCTCGTCAAACAGCCCCGACTGCGCGACGATCCTGAGCTGGTGCGCCTTCAGCCCTGCCTCGAACGCCTGCTGCTCGCCGGCCCGCGCGGCATCGGCCCCCGCCGCGGCGTCCGGTCGTGCCTCCGACGGCCTGTGCGCCGTCGGCAGACCCCGCCGGCTGACCAGTTGTTCCAGGAAGTCCGTCATGGCGCCGATCGGGATCCTGCATGGCTGCGTGCCTACCGGCATACCGACAGGCCTTGACGCAGGATGCCAGAGATTTCAGCCTATCCGGGAAGATTTCGCGGGACTGTTGCCTGCGGTTGTGGAGCCCGCCGCGACCTGGCGGCCCCGGATGCAGCCGGCGGCCCGGTTCAACCTGGAAGGCGGCTGTGCGTCGGCGGGCGGACAGGCAAACTCGGCGCCTGCAGGCCTGTGGCCGCGCCGCCGCCAGGCCGGCCGAACCGCATCGCCGCCCTTGCTCCCAGCAAGGCGCGACGGCGGCAAGACCCGGGCGCGCCCCGTCCGCCGCACGGCCTACGGCGAGAGGTTGGGCGGTGGCGCCTTGAAGCCGATCAGGACCTCGTTCAGCTCGGCACGTATCCCGAGATCGATGTCGTCGATGCTCACCATCATGAAGCACAGCCCGGAATGCCCCTGCAGATACGCGACGATGTCGTAGCCCCAGTCGATCGTGACCAGCGAGCCGCCCGTGCCGATCGGGTTGCCGTGGTACTCGGCCGGCAGGTGGTGGACGACGCCGCCGCCCCGCAGCGAGGCGCGCCGCCGTGACGCCTGCCCGCGCCGGGTGATCGGCACCGTCAGCAGCGTGGCGCCGCCGGGCCGCAGCGTCCTGGCGATCTCGCGGATCGCCAGGTCGGGACGGTAGACGTGCTCGAACACGTCCTGCGTGACCACGAGGTCGAACGACGCGTCGGCGAAGGTCTGTCGCTCGAGGTCCTCGCTGCGGTAGCGACCGCACGGCAGCGCCGAGGCCTCCACCGTCGCGCCGAACGGGACGGTCTCGTCGAACTGCGATGCGGTGTAGCGGGCGCACTCGTCCTTCAGCCGGCGGCTGAACGAGTCCCATCCCGGCGAGCCCTCGTGGATGGCCAGCCCGCGCCACCCGGGAACATGCCTCGACAGCGCCTGCATGAGCGCGCGGTTGCGCGGGACCGACCGGCAGGAGCTGCACCGCAGCGTGTTGCGGAAGTACGGCCCGTCGGCCACGAAGGTCACGTCGCGCTCGCAGATCGGGCAGCGCCCGGCATGCTCGAAGCGGAAGGCGGCACCGTCTCCGGCTTGCGACATGGCGTCCCTCTCGTCGGGCAGGCGTGCCTGCGCGAGGATTGCGTGGTGGCCGCCCGGTTGTCCACCGCCGCCAGGCACACCGGCGCCATGCACCGCGACGCGCGGCACCGCCCGGTCGATCGACGCATGGAAGCCGTCGGAGGGGACGTGCCTCGGAATCCGGTCGGGATGACCCGGGCGCCCCGCAACCCTGACCCGTCCCGCGACGCGCACCGGATGTCGGCCGCGGCACACGCCACGCTTGCGCCCGCCTCATCCAAGGTTGTGGAGGCAGGCTCCCGCCGATAGGCTCGCAGGGGTCTTGATGCAGGACAACCCTGGATAGGACCATCATGAACCTGGCCATGCTCCCCGAGGAACGAACCCTGCTCGAAGGTCTCCTCTGCTGCTCGAGGACATATCTCGAGTTCGGCGCAGGGGGCAGCACCCACCTTGCATGCGGGCTGGTCTCGGATCGCGTCGTGTCGGTGGACTCCTCCCGCACGTGGCTCGACGCCGTGAAGGCCGCCTGCGGCTCCACCCGTCTCCAGCCCGGTCTGGTCCTCGCCGACATCGGTCCTGTCGGGGAATGGGGCTACCCGACGGACGCCAGCCTCCGCGACCGGTGGCCGTCGTATTCCCAGGGCGTCTGGCAGACGTCGGCCCCTGCCGAGGCGGATCTCTGCCTGGTCGACGGACGGTTCCGCGTCGCCTGTGCACTCTCCTGCCTGCTGCACACCTCCCAGCACGCCTTCACCGCCGTGCACGACTACGCCGGCCGGGAGAAGTACCACGTCATCGGCAGGTACGCCGACGAGGTCGCAAGGACGCGGAGCCTGTCCGTCTTCAGGCGAAGACGCGCCGTCTCCGACAGGCTGATCACGGCCGAACTGGACGAGTGGCTGTTCGACCCCGACTGACGCCTGCCACGCCCCGCATCATCCAGGCCTGAGGTCATGCTCCATGAAGCGCGTCGCCGCCGTGACGATGGTCTACAACGAGCCGGAGTACCTGCCCCTCTGGTGCGCCCACTACGGCGCCGAGTTCGGCCCGGAGCACTGCTACATAATCGACCATGGCTCCGACGACGGATCGACGAGCGGGCTTGCCGGATTCAACGTCATGCGCATCCCCCGGACCCCCAAGGACAACGACAAGCGGGCGCGCTTCGTGTCGCGATTCTGCAGCGCCCTGCTCGAATGGTACGACCTGTTCGTGCACACCGACGTCGACGAGATCCTCGTGCCCGTCAGCTCGGCCACGCTCCTGGACTGCCTGTCGTCGGGCGACGCGAGAGCCATGTCCGCCTACGGCCTCGACGTGCACCACGACCCCGACGACGAACCCGACCTCGCCCTGCACAAGCCGGTCACCTGGCAGAGAAGCTGGGTGAGGTTCTCGTCGTCGATGTGCAAGGTGGTCGCGTCCGGCGCGCCGATCGAATGGTCCGCCGGCTTCCACAGCGCGAACGCTCCGCTGCATTTCGCCGACCTCTACCTGTTCCACCTGAGGTACTTCGACCTGAAGATCGGCCTGCGCCGGCTGTCCAGGACAAGAGCGATGCCGTGGGCCCGTGCCGACGCTGGCAGCCACCAGCGGGTCGAGGACGCCAGCTTCGAGGAGCTGGTGAGAAAGGTGGCCCGGCTGCCCCGGATACGCGAGACATCCCTGCATCCCGGCGATGCGCCCCTGGCAGAGTACGTGTCGCGTGTCCGGGCATCGGAAGTGGACCACGCGAGCAGCACGTACAACATGGACCTGCACATCTTCGGCGACCACCTCTGGCAGTTCCCGTCGAGACTGATCGGCAGCTTCTAGGTGATCACCCGCCGTCATGCCCTCGGGCTCGGCGTCGCCCTGGCAGGACTTCTCCACCGGGCCGACTCCCTGGCCGGGAACACCGGCCATGCACGCATCGGCGCGATCCGCTGGGACGCCTGGTACGGTGGCGTCGCCGACAGGGACAGCAGCTGGTTCGCCGCCCACGATCTCGACCCCGCCCGCTACCACCTGAGGGCACCATGGTTCGCGACCGAGCTCGGCACGGACGCCCTGTCGATCGCCGGCAGCCAGGCGAGCATGGACCGAGAGATCGCATACGCGGCGGATGCCGGACTCGGCTACTGGGCATTCTGCCGGTACGACGTGTCCAGCGCCCTCTCCAGGGCCTGGAACCTCTTCCAGGAAAGCGCACGGAAGAACCTCGTCGGCTGGTGCTGGATCCACGGCTACGGGCAGTTCCACCATGACGTGACGAACGCGCTTCCGGCGCTGGTGGCACAATGCGGCCAACGGAACTACGAGAGGATCGCGACGGACCGGCCGATGCTCTACCTGCTGGCCGACGCCGGCGCCGCCCCCGCCCAGGTGGCGGCCGACGTCAGGCTGTTCCGCGCCGCCTGTGCGTCCGCCTCGATCGGCGACCCCTACATCGTCACGATGAACGGTTCCGCAACGAAGGCCGAGGCCGCGCACCGTGAGATCGGCTCGGACGCCATCAGCTCCTACGGCTTCGCGAGGCCGACGGATCACGGAAGCTACGCGTCGCTCGACAGGGCCACCCGCTCGTTCTGGACCGAGCTGACGGACTCCGGTCTGCCCGTCGTTCCCTGCGGCGTCACCGGCTGGGATCGTCGCCCCCGGATCGAGCACCCTGTCCCCTGGGAACGCCAGACCCAGAAGCCCGACGTCGGCCTGGGCAACTACTTCGCGACAGCCTCGCCGTCGGAGGTTGCCGCACACGTCCAGGCGCTTGTCGCCTTCATCAACGCGCATCCCTCTGCATGCCCGGCGCACAACGGGCTGATCTACGCCTGGGACGAGTTCGACGAGGGTGGCTGGCTCTGCCCGACCTGGACACGGGGCGGACCGGATGACGCGAGGCTCCGTGCGCTCCGAGGCGTCCTGTAGGCTGCCCGCCTGGCCCGCCCGACCGGCCAGGAGTGGCAGCGGCAGCCACGCATCGATCCTCCCGCGAGCCGGGCCTCCCACGGATGCCAACCCTGCGGCTCCCGCGGCGCCCTGTCACGCCCGCCCGGCCGCACGCCTCAGAACACCGAGTGCTCCCCCCGCTCGACCACGCTCTCCCCCGCCACCAGCGCCCCGTAGTACCCGAACAGCGTCTCGCCCCCCGTCGAAGGCGTCGCCGCCGCGTCGTAG
>CAXSER010000091.1:0-8862 GCA_964236315.1 uncultured Acetobacteraceae bacterium
AAGCCGGATCATCTGCCGGGCCAGGTCGACGATCTTCACCGGCTTGCCCATGTCCAGCACGAAGATCCCGCCCGTGGCGTCCCGCTGCTGCAACCCGGCAACCGTCGCCTGCAGCACCAGCCCCACCGCCTCGCGCACCGTCATGAAGTAGCGCTGCATGTCCGGGTGCGTGACCGTGAGCGGCCCGCCGCGCTCCAGCTGGCGGCGGAACAGCGGCACCACGGACCCCGTCGAGCCCAGCACGTTGCCGAACCGCACCGTGACCAGCCGCATGCCGCCGCCGGCGCGCGCCGCGATGTCGAGCGCCTGGCAGTACATCTCCGCCAGCCGCTTGGACGCGCCCATCATGCTGGTCGGGTTGACCGCCTTGTCGGTGGAGATCAGCACCATCGCCGACGCCCCCACCGCGCGCGCCGCATCGGCGACGTGGCGCGTGCCGACCGCGTTGGTCAGCAGCCCCTCCAGCGGGTTCGCCTCCACCATCGGCACGTGCTTCAGCGCGGCCGCGTGGAACACCAGCTCCGGCTCGTGGTCGGAGAACGCCGCGCGGATTCGCGTGGCGTCGCGCACGTCGGCGATCACCACGCGCCGCGTCACCGAGGCCGCGATCTCGGCAAGCTCCGTGTCGATCTGCCACAGCGCGTACTCGCCGTTGTCGAGCAGCACCAGCTCCGCCGGCTCCAGCCCCGCGAGCTGTCGCGCGAGCTCCGAGCCGATGGTGCCGCCCGCCCCCGTCACCAGCAC
Organism: uncultured Acetobacteraceae bacterium; assembly: GCA_964236315.1. Taxonomy (GTDB): domain Bacteria; phylum Pseudomonadota; class Alphaproteobacteria; order Acetobacterales; family Acetobacteraceae; genus CAXSEF01. The sequence goes on from CAXSER010000091.1 coordinate 745, forward strand.
GCGCCGCCCGCGCACCAGCGCCGCGATCGCGTCGCGGTCCAGCGGCACCTGCGGCCGGTTCAGCAGGTCCTCGATCGCCACCGGCCGCAGCTCGATGCGCGACGCCTCCCCGGTGCGCTCGGCCGACAGCAGCGCGGTCGGCCGCGGCGCGCGCCGCACCGGGATGCCCGCCGCGTCCGCCGTGGCCATCAGCGCGGCGAGCGGCGCGCCCGAGAACTCCGGCTCCGTCAGCACCAGCGCCGACGGCGTGCGCCCGCGCCGCCGCAGGCGGTCGAGCACGGCCTCCAGCTCGTCCAGCCCGCCCAGGATGGTGTGGCCGCGCAGCCTGCGCCCGGTCTGGCGCCGCCCCAGCGAGATCAGCCCGGCGATGCGCAGCGCCGGCCCGCGGTCCTGCGCGGCCGCGCGGATGAACAGGTCCGCCGCCTCGTCCGCGCCGATCAGCAGCACCGGCGGCGACTGCGCCTCGCCCCGCCCCCGGCCGTGGTACAGCCGGTACACCAGGCGCGGCGCCGACAGGAACGCCATCAGCGTGAGCGCGTGGATCACCGGGAAGGTCGCCGACGGCAGGCTGGTGCCGGTCAGCACGAGGCCCAGGGAGAACAGAGCCGCCGACGCCACCGACGCGATCGCCACGCCCAGCAGGTCGCCGAGCCCCGAGAACCGCCAGTACTGCTGCGGCAGTCGCGCCGGCACCCCGGACAGCAGCAGCGTGATCGCCCCGCCGGCGACGAACCAGATCGGGTGCAGCAGACCGCTCGCCGGCGCCGCCAGATAGCGCGCGACCGGTGCGGCTGCCGCCGCGAGGGCGCCGTCCGTCAGCAGGTTGACCAGGATCCGGTTGAGCGAGCGCGGGGCCATCGCGCCACCTCATAGACCGGGCCGGCCGGCGTGGCGACAGGCGCCGCCGCAAGGCCGCGCGGCCCCCCGTCCCACGAACGTCCGTCCCGGCACTCCGGCAACTGGCAGGGCCCTGACACGCCGGCCGCTCGCCGCACCCGGGGACAGGCCCGCCGGGCCTGCTTGATCGCGACCTCGAGGCCGCCTATTTGCGGGTCTGCGCAGCAGATGCGGGAGCCCACCATGAGTGCCAACACCGTCGCCGTGACCGACGAGTCCTTCGCCAGGGACGTGCTTGAGGCACCCGGCCCTGTGCTGGTGGACTTCTGGGCGGAGTGGTGCGGCCCGTGCAAGCAGATCGCCCCCGCGCTGGAGGAGATCGGCGCCGAGATGAAGGGCCGCGTCACCATCGCCAAGGTCAACATCGACGAGAACCCGCAGTCGCCCAACAACTACGGCGTGCGCGGCATTCCGACGCTGATCTTGTTCAAGGACGGCAAGCCCGCCGCGACCCAGGTCGGCGCCGTGCCGCGCTCGCAGCTGAAGAAGTGGGTCGAGGGCGCGCTCTGACCTGACCCGCCCGGCCGAAGCGCGCCGTCAGTCCGCGGCGCGCCTCGTCCTGTCCTCGCGCCGCATGTCTACGACCGCCTTGCCCGCCAGCACGGCCAGGCCGCCGAGCGTGCCGTCCGACAGGAAGTGCACCAGCGCCAGGAACGGCAAGTAGACCAGGATCACGGCCGGCGCTCCCCCGGGCCGTGCGACACCGCCCGCAGCGCCAGCGCGACCGACACCACGGCGGCACCGAACGCCATGCCCGAGGTCACCGCGATCGCAACCATCGCGCTGCTCAGCAGCGCCGGACGTGGAAGAAGCCTGATCATGCGAAGCGCCCGTCCTGCGATGTGTGACCCGGGACATGGCACGCGGCCGCATGCGGTCAACCCGTCAGCGCCGCCAGCAGCACGGCCGCCGCCTGCGCCACGTTGAGGCTCTGCACGTGTCCCGACCCCGGGATGCGCACCCTCCTGCGGCACACCTCCAGCGCCTCGTGCGACACCCCGCGCTCCTCGCCGCCGAGCACCAGCGCCAGCGGCCGGTCGCGCGGCAGTTCCGACGGCGCCACCGTCTCGCCCTCCAGCGTCGCCGCCACCACCCGGTAGTGCGGCGCCAGCGCCAGCAGCGCCTTGCGCAGGTTCCGCGTGCGGTACAGGTCGAGCCACTCCAGACCCCCCTCCGCCGTGCGGTGCGCCGCCGGCGAGGGCATCGCCTGCAGCGGCGTCTCGTGCAGCAGCATCGCGCCCACCCCGAAGAACGCCGCCGAGCGTGCGATCGCGCCGAGGTTGTGCGGATTGCCGACGCTGTCCAGCACCAGCAGCAGCCCCACCTTCGGCGGCCGCACGAAGTCGATCAGCCCGATCGGCCGCGGCTTGGCGATCACCACGACGCCGCCGTGCCGCTCCGTGCCCGCCGCCCGTGCCAGCTCGTCGTCCGGCAGCATCCGGTACGGCGCGCGCCGCTTCGCCAGCACGGCGCACAGCGGCCCGGCGTGCTCCTTCTGCGCCTCGGCGTAGAACAGCCGCACCACGTCGTCGGGGCGGCGCGCGAACACTGCCTCGGCGGCGCGCAGGCCGCAGATCGTCTCTGTCTCCATCGCGCTCCTGTCCGACGCGCGGAGCGCCGTGTCAAACAGGCAAGCCTGGGCTCTGCCCAGACCCGCCAGGGGCGAGCCGCCCCTGGACCGGCTTCACTTAAGTAGGGGTTTCCAAAGGCGAGCCTTTGGCGGAGTCCAGAGGCAGAGCCTCTGGCCTTCCTCCCCCTCCGGAGGCTGCGCCATGCCCCCCATCCTGTTCCAGGACCAGCGCTTCGTCGTCCTCGACAAGCCCGCCGGCCTCCCCGTGCACCCCGGTCCCCGCGGCGGCCCGAGCGTGGAGGACTGGTTCCCTGTGCTCAGCCAGCGGCGCGACGGCCCATGGCTGGCGCATCGCCTGGACGCCGACACCTCGGGCTGTCTGGTGGTGGCGCTGCGCAAGGCCGCCCTGCTTCAGGCCCAGGCCTGCTTCGCCGCCGGCCGCGCCGGCAAGACCTACTGGGCCGTGGTCGCCGGGGCACCCGCCGAGGCGCAGGGCACGGTGACCGGCGGCCTGCTGAAACGCAGCACGCCCGTCGGCTGGCGCATGGTGGTCGACCCGGCCGGCGCGGCGTCGCGCACGGCTTGGCGGGTGTTGGGCCGCGGCGACGGCTGGAGCTGGCTGGAGCTGCGCCCCTCCACCGGCCGCACCCACCAGGTCAGGGTGCACTGCGCCTCGCTGGGCTGCCCGATCCTCGGCGACCCGGTGTACGGGGCAGGGCAGGGCCGGCTGCAGCTGCTGGCGCGTGCGATCCGCCTGCCACTCGACCCTCCGCTGGAAGCCGTCGCGCCCGTGCCGCCGCACATGGGCCGCATCGCCGCCGAGGCCCGCACGACCGAAGCCTGGACAAGGAAACGGCCGGCCGTCGCGAACGACGGCCGGCCGGGTTGATGCTTCACGAACAAGGCCGGCCCGGCGGCAACAGGCCACTGTGCCGCCGCGACCTGCCCGAGGGCCGGTCCGCGGCGGCCTGCCGTCAGGCTCAGCGCAGGGTGAGCTGGATGCCGTCGGCGCTGCCGGTCAGGCGGGCGCCCTTGCTCACGTCGTCGATGCGGATCTGCACGCCGTTGCCGTTGGTGAGGAACTGCCCGCCGATCCCGTTGCCGAGCGTGGCCTCGCCGTTGGCGCCGCCGTAGGTGCCGCTGAACTGGCTCAGGCGGTCCATCTTGTACACCCGGCCATGACCGACGATGCGGGCGAAGCCGACGTCGGCGACGCTGACGCCCTTGACCGTGAAATGGTACGTGTGGTGGCGGTAGGTGAGCGTGCCGTTCCCCCAGGTGTAGCCGACGCCAAGGGCGGCGGCCTTCGCGACGATCGTGACGCGGCCGACGACGGGGCCGGGGCCGTCGGCCGCCTGCGCCGCGAGCGGCAGGGAGGCGGCGGCGATGGCGCCCAGGGCGCAGACGGTGGTCAGGGAAGACAGGCGCATGACGTAATCCTCAAGGACAGGGAACAGCCATCGCAACGCGGCGCGAACGGTTTTGTTCGCGCCGGCGCGGCGACGTCGTGCGGCCCCCGGGCTGCGGCGTGCGGGCGTCCTGTCCGCAACGCCGGCCGGGGCCGCGGGAGGCCTCAGCTGTGGGCGGCGCGGCGCGGCGCGTCGGAGGTGGCACCGCCAGCCGCCTTCTTCGGCGCGGCGGAGGCCTCGTTCATCGTGGAGCGCAGGTCGCGCAGGAACGCGGCGCCCTTCAGGGTGCGCTGCACCAGCACGCTGCGGCGGTCCATCGGGTCCACCTTGCGGCGCGCCAGCTCCAGCTCGCTGAGCCGGTCGAGCGCGCGGGTGATTGCCGGCTTGGACACGTTCAGCTCCGCGGCCAGGCCGCGCACGGTGTGGGCGCCGTCCTGGAGGTAGCAGGTGAGGAACACCCCGAGCTGGCGCGCCGACAGGTCAGCCCCGTCGCGACGCACGAGGGCGACGATGGTGTCGCGCAGCACGCCGACGAGCTGGTCGGAGGATGGATTGGCCATGGAAGTTCCTTTCAGTCTGGAGACGGGGTGGCAGGACACCGCACCCGACGTTACTCCGGTGATACCTATATCGGTGTCACCCGAGGTCGCGTAACCCCGCCAACCCCCTGTACTACCCGGGAATCGGTGCCAATGACGTTACTTTGGTGTTCCGGTCATGACGCGCTCATGAACAAAAGCGGAGATCGCCGCGAACGCCGCCCGCAAGGCCTGCGCCTCGCCGCCCTCCGGCCGGCCCGGCCGCGCGGCATCGTTCCAGGCATATACGTCGAGGTGCGCCCAGCGGATGTCTGCGGCAACAAATCGTTGCAAAAACAACGCTGCGGTGATCGCCCCGGCAAACGGCTTGCTCGACACGTTGCCGAGGTCGGCGACCTGGCTCGACAGCCAGCCGTCGTAGCCGGGCCACAGCGGCAGCCGCCACACCGGGTCGTGGCACGCCACCCCCGCGCGCAGAAGAGCCTCCGCCATGGCGTCGTCGTTACTGAACAGCGCGGGCAGATCCGGCCCGGTCGCCACCCGCGCCGCGCCGGTCAGCGTCGCCGCGTCGAGCAGCCAGTCCGGCCGCGCCTCGCACGCCTCGGCCAGCAGGTCGCACAGCACCAGCCGCCCCTCCGCGTCGGTGTTGCCCACCTCCACGCTCAGCCCCTTGCGGGTGCGCAGCACGTCGAGCGGCCGCATCGCGCGCCCGGACACGCTGTTCTCCACGCACCCCAGCCGCAGCTCCAGCCGCAGCGGCAGGTCCTGCGCCATCACCAGCCGCGCCAGCCCGAGCAGGATCGCGGCGCCTCCCATGTCCTTCTTCATCCGCAGCATGCCCGCGGACGGCTTGAGGTCGAGCCCGCCGGTGTCGAACACCACCCCCTTGCCGCACAGGCTGACCAGCGGCGAGGAGTCCGACGCCCCGCTGCCCCGCCACTCCAGCAGCGCCACCACCGGCGCGCGCTCCGAGCCTGCGCCCACCGCCGCGATCGCGGGGTATGCCGTCGCCAGCGCGTCGCCCTCGGTGCGGCTGAACCGCGCGCCGAACGCCTCGGCCACCGCGCCCGCCGCCTCCGCCAGCTCGTGCGGCCCGAGCAGGTTCGCCGGCATGTTGACCAGGTCGCGCGCCAGCCACACCGACCGCGCCGCCTCGCACGCCTCCGCCGCCCCCTCGTCCACGACCAGCCGCGCCGGCCCGCGCCCGCCCGTCGCGCGCAGCCCCGCGAACCGGTACGCGCCCAGGCAGAACCCCAGCACCGCCTCCGCCCCGGACACGCCCTCGACCGGCTCCAGCCGCCACGCCGTGCTCTCCGGCAGCGCGAACGGCAGCGCCCCGTACGCCCAGAACCCCGGCTCCGTGCCGAGCCCCAGCACCGCGCCTGCCACCCCGCCCTCGCCCGGCAGCAGCGTGACCCGACCGGCCGCGCCCGCCTCGCCCGACTCGCGCAGGAAACCCGCCTGCGCCGGCGCCAGCCGCTCCAGCAGCGCCTCGAGCCCGCCCGGGCGTAACGCATGGACCACGCGTGAGTCGGCCCCGGGTTCGGCCAGGCAGTCGAGGTCGCGCGCGATCATCCGTCATCCTTGAGTCGACAACCGTCTCCTGCGCCCGGCCGCGGGCGGCGGCAAGGCCACAGCTTCGTTCCGCAACGATCGCGCGGCTTCGTGATCCGGCAAGGCAAGGCCAGGGCTCTGCCCTGGACCCGCCAGGGCGAGCCGCCCTGGACCGGCACACACAAGGAGGAACGAGACGTGCCGCCGGCCCCGTCGAGGATTCCAAAGGCGAGCCTTTGGCGGGGTCCAGGGGCAGCGCCCCTGGCCTTCCTTCCCGCAGCCTTGCAATCCGCGGCCCCCGGCCCGAATCATGCGGGCATGTCCGGATTCGCCCCGCGCGTCAAAGCCGTCCTGGGCCCGACCAACACCGGCAAGACGCATCTCGCGATCGAGCGGATGCTGGCCCACACCTCCGGCATCATCGGCTTCCCCCTGCGCCTGCTCGCGCGCGAGAACTACGACCGCATGGTCGCCCGCAAGGGGCCCAAGCTCGTCGCGCTGATCACCGGCGAGGAGAAGATCGTCCCGCCCGACGCGCGCTGGTTCTCCTGCACCGTGGAGGCCATGCCGCTCGACCGCCACGTCGAGTTCCTCGCCGTCGACGAGATCCAGCTCTGCGCCGACCCCGACCGCGGCCACATCTTCACCGACCGCCTGCTCCACGCCCGCGGCCTGGTGGAGACCATGTTCCTCGGCGCCGAGACCATCCGCCCCCTGCTGCGAGCCCTGGTCCCCCAGGCCGAGATCGAGACCCGCCCCCGCCTGTCCTCCCTGACCTACGCCGGCCCCGCCAAGCTGACGAAACTGCCGCCCCGCTCCGCCGTGGTCGCCTTCAGCGCCGGCGAGGTCTACGCCATCGCCGAGCTGATCCGCCGCAGGCGGGGCGGCTGCGCGGTGGTGATGGGCCGCCTGTCGCCGCGCACCCGCAACGCCCAGGTCGCGCTCTACCAGGACAAGGAGGTCGACTTCCTGGTCGCCACCGACGCGATCGGCATGGGCCTGAACATGGACGTCGACCACGTCGCCTTCGCCCGCCTGACCAAGTTCGACGGCCACCGCCCGCGCCGCCTGCTGCCTTCCGAGATCGCCCAGATCGCCGGCCGTGCCGGCCGCGGCATGCGCGACGGCACCTTCGGCACCACCGGCATGTGCGCGCCGCTCGACGACACCATGATCCAGGCCGTCGAGGGCCACGACTTCGACCCCCTGGAGCAGCTGTTCTGGCGCAACGCCCAGCTCGACCTGACGAGCGTGGATTCGCTCCTCGACAGCCTCAACGCGCCGCCGCCTCGTGCCGGCCTGGTGCGCGGCCGCGACGCCACCGACCTGGAGACCCTCTCCGCCCTGGCCCGCGAATCCGGGGTGCGCGAGCGCGCCCGCTCGCGCCGCCAGGTCCGCCTGCTCTGGGACGCCTGCCAGATTCCCGACTTCCGCAAGCTCGCCGACGACAGTCACCTGCGCCTGTGCGCCCGCGTGTTCGACCACCTCGCCGGCGGCGCCACCCTCCCCACCGACTGGATCGACCAGCAGATCGCCAGCCTCGCCCGCGCCGAAGGCGACATCGACACCCTGATGCAGCGCCTGTCCGGCGTGCGCACCTGGTCCTACGTCACCGCCCGCCCCGACTGGGTGCGCGACGCCGCCACCTGGCAGAACCGCGCCCGCGAGGTCGAGGACCTGCTCTCAGACGCCCTGCACGAGAAGCTGACCGCGCGCTTCGTCGACCGCCGCGCCGCGATGCTGATGCGCAGGCTCGACGACCCCGACGCCACGGAGCTGCTCTCCGCCGTCACCGCGCGCGGCGAGGTCGTGGTCGAGGGCCACCCCGTCGGCCACGTCGGCGGCTTCGTCTTCCTCCCCGACCCCCTCGTGGAGGGCGCCGAGAAGCGCCTCGTCCTGCGCGCCGCCCGCCGTGCGCTGCGCGAGGAGATGCCGCGCCGCGTCGGCCGCCTGGACGTCGCCGGCGACGAGGCGATCGTGCTTGACGACGCCCACCGCCTGCACTGGGACGGCGCCGCCGTCGGCCGTCTCCGCCCGGGACGCGGCCGCGACGTCGTGGGCGGCCGCGGCCTGGTGCGCCCCGTGGTCGAGGTGCTCGACAGCGAGTTCCTCGACGGCCCGCAGCGCGAGCGCGTCCGCCTGCGCCTGC
>CAXSER010000092.1:0-7617 GCA_964236315.1 uncultured Acetobacteraceae bacterium
GGCCGGCGGCCCCGGGGGCGGCGGCGGGGCGGGAGATCGCGGCGACGGTGCGGCTGCGGCCCGGCGGGGTGGCGGGCGTGGTCACGCTGCGCGGCGAGGGGGCGGGGTGCCGGCTGCTGCTGGAAGGGGGAGCGGTGCTGTTGCCGGGCGCACCGGAGCGGATCGCGGCGCTGCCGATCGCGGGGCGGCAGGTGGTGGTGGCCGGGGTGAGCCTGCCGTCCGGGCAGGTGCTGGCGGTGCTGGCGGGGTGGGACGGGGCGCAGATGCGCATCCTGGGGGTGGAGAGCTGGGACTGGCACGGGTCGGGGCCGCGACGCCTCGGGCTGCGCCTGGCGGCTGTGCCGGACGACCGGCGGGTGCGGCTGCTCTACGAGGCGATTCTGGCCACGCCGAGGCAGGCGACGGCCGGGCCGGCCGCTGCCGCAGGGCCGGGCGGAGTGGGGCCGGGCGGAGTGGGGCTGGGCGGAGTGGGGCTGGGCGGAGTGGGACTGGGCGGAGTGGAGTCGGGCGGGGCGGCGCGGGTGGTGGTGCGGCGCGAGGCTTGGACCGATGTCCTGGCGTGGCAGGAAGGCGGCTCGCTGCGCAGCGAGCCGCTGCGCCCGGTGCTGACCGGGACCTGGCAGGCGAGGATGGCGGGGACGCGGGCAGCGGTGGCGGGGCTCCTCGCAACGCCGTGTCGCGAGATCGGGGTCGAGGCGCTGACGGCCACCGGGCTGCTCGATCCGCTGGGGCGGGTGGCGCCGGGGTAGCGGGGCGCACGCGAAAGGGGGCCGCACGGTGGGCCGGTCGACCGTTCGCGCCGTGGGCGGTGCCGTGTCCCGCCTCGACGCAAGGCCCCCTGCCCTGCCGTGGCGCCGGGTGCCCGCGGTGGCCGGTCCTGCCCTCGCCGCGCCGGTGGTCGCGCGGTTGCGTCTGTGCGAACGGCCCGCGTCGGCGTAGATGCTGCGGCAAGGCAGGCGGATCGCCTGTTCGAGCAATTGCGCGACGCGGCCCCGCGGGGCGCCGCGGCCGTTCCGGAGGCATGATCGATGACCAAGCGTCGCAAAGAGGAAGAGATCGCGGGGGTGCTCGAGTTCGAGGGCCGCAGCAACGAGGACCCGGAGTTCCTGGAGTGGATGGCCACCCACAAGGCCTCCAACGGCGGCAAGGTGCGCGTCAGCCAGGGCGGCAAGGGCGTGCGCGTGATGTTCGCCAAAGACGCGGACATGGCGCTGTGGAAGGCACGCTCGGACCAGGCGACGGCGAAGGCGAAGAAGGCGGGGGCGGCCTGAGGGCATAGGCAAGGCCAGGGCGCTGCCCTGGACCCGCCAGGGCGAGCCGCCCTGGACCGGCCTGGAAGAACGTCAGGGCTTGAAGGCGGCGAACACCTGGCGGTCCTTGTTCTCGCGCATCAGCATGGAGAACGAGGGGATCTTCTCGAAGCCGAGGCCCTGCGGGCGGCCGTCCTCGTCGGGGGTGACCTTGGCGTAGGGGGCGCCGCTGATCTTCTCCCACTTGCCGGCGGGCTTCTTGGCCTCGAGATTCACCACGGTCTCCTTGAGCACCATGCGCACGATCGCCTCCTTGGGCGAGGAGGGCTTGGTCAGGCTCGGGCAGCCGGCCAGCATCTGCCAGCCGTTCTTCAGGGCCCAGGCGGTCAGCTCGTCTGCGGTCATGCGGGGGGCTTCCAGGAAGCAAGGTTGAGGCTCTGCCTCAAACTCCGCCAAAGGCTCGCCTTTGGAAACCTCGACTTGAGAAGGCCGGTCCAGGGGCGGCTCTCTCCGGTGGCCTTTCCGACGATCCAAGGGGATCGTCGGAACCTTTGGCCACCTTCGCCAGGCGGGTCCGGGCAGAGCCCGGCCCTGCTTCCCTACTCCGCGGCGAGCGCGGCCTTGGCGACGGCTGCGAGCCATCCGGCCGTGGTCGGCAGGATCGCGTCGTTGAAGTCGAAGCCCGAGTTGTGCAGGCCGCGGCCACCCTCGGCGGGGCCGTTGCCGACCCAGACGAAGGCGCCCGGGCGGCGCTCCAGGTAGGCGCCGAAGTCCTCGCTGGCCATGCTGGGGGCGAGGTCGCGTCGCAGCTCGGCGCCCAGGGTCGTGGCGGCGGCGGCGGCGAGGTCGGCCTCGGCGGCGTGGTTGATGGTGGCGCCGACGCGGGTGTCGAGGTCGAAGCCGGCGCGCAGGCCCAGCGCGCTCGCGATGCCCTCGGAGATGGCGCGCACGCGGGCGGTCATGGCGTCGTGCACGGCGGGGTCGTGGGAGCGCATGGTGCCGCGCAGGGTGGCGCGGTCGGGGATCTGGTTCTCGGCGTCGCCGCCGTCGATGCGGCAGATGGAGAGCACCGCGGAGTCGAGCGGGTCGGTGTTGCGCGACACCACGGACTGCAGGGCCAGCAGCAGGTGGGCGGCGCCGAGCATGGGGTCGCGGGTCAGGTGGGGCTGGGCGGCGTGGCCGGCGTGGCCGTCGAGCGTGATGCGCAGGCGGGTGCCGGCGGCCATCACGGGGGCGGCGCGGCCGCCTCCGCCGTGCACGGCGATGGTGCCGGCGGGCAGGCCCGGCCAGTTGTGCAGGCCGAAGACGCGGTCCATCGGGAAGCGGTCGAGCAGGCCGTCGGCGAGCATGGCGTCGGCACCGCCGAAGCCTTCCTCGGCGGGCTGGAACAGCAGGCGGACGGTGCCGGTCCAGTCCGGGTCGCGCTGCAGCAGGATGGCGGCGCCGAGCAGGCCGGCCATGTGGCCGTCGTGGCCGCAGGCGTGCATCACGCCGGGGTTCTGCGAGGCGTGGTCGGCGCCGGTGGTCTCGTGGATGGGCAGGGCGTCCATGTCGGTGCGCAGGCCGACGCTGGGGGTTGCGTTGCTGCCGGACGGGTCCGGGCGCGAGAGGGTGGCGACGATGCCGTGGCCGCCGATGCCGGACTCGAAGGGGATGTCCAGCTCGGCGAGGCGGGCCTGGATGAAGCGGGCGGTTTCGGCCTCGTGCAGGGAGGTTTCGGGGTGGCGGTGCAGGTCGCGGCGCCAGGCGGTCAGGCGGTCGTGCAGGTCCTGGTCCATCGGGGTGGCGCTCCGGCTGCCGGCTTGGGTCCCGGCGGGGTGCGCGCAGGATGGTATCGTCAGGTGGGGCCGCGCGGCGGGGTTGGCGAGGTCTGCGCACGGACCCTGCGCCTGTGCCCCCCTGCCCTGAGTCGAGGTTTCCAAAGGCGAGCCTTTGGCGGAGTTTGAGGCAGAGCCTCAACCTTGCCTGCTTCGCGCCTCAGCCGGGCACGGCCGCGCGGGCGATGGCGAGGAACGCGTCGGCGTCGAGGCTGGCGCCGCCGACCAGGGCGCCGCCGACGTGGGGCAGCGCGAGGATGGCGGCCGCGTTGTCCGGGTTGACCGAGCCGCCGTAGAGCAGGGGGATCGGGGTGTCGGGGAACTGGCGGGCCAGCTCGCCGTGGATGAAGGCGTGCATCTGCGTGATGTCGTCGGTGGTGGCGCTGCGGCCGGCGCCGATCGCCCAGACCGGCTCGTAGGCGAGGATGCCGCGGAAGCCTTCTGGCAGCGAGCCCTCGATCATCCAGCCGACGGTGTCCTGGTGTTCGCCGGCGGCGCGCTGGTCGGCGGACTCGCCGACGCAGACGATGGGGGTGAGGCCGGCGGCCATGGCGGCCTTGGCCTTCTGGCGCACGGTCTCGTCGATCTCTGCGTGGTCCAGGCGGCGCTCGGAGTGGCCGAGGATGACGTAGCGCACGCCGCACTCGGCCAGCATGGGGGCGGAGATGTCGCCGGTGTGGGGGCCGCTCGCGGCCTGGTGGCAGTCCTGGGCGCCCAGCGCGACGGCGCTGCCGTGCAGGGTGGCGGCAAGCGCCGCGAGCTGGGTGAAGGGGGGGCAGACGACCAGGTCGCAGGGCAGCGCGGGGGCGGCGTCGCGCAGGGCGGTGGCGAGCGTCTGCGAGGGGGCGGCGAGGCCGTTCATCTTCCAGTTGCCGGCGATGATCTGGCGCATGGGGGGCTCCGTGAGGGGGGTGGAGCGGAGGTAGAGCAGGCGGGGGTGGGGGGCAACGGGGGGGTAGGCGGGGGGGGGGGGGGGGGCGGCGGGGGGGCGGGGGGGGGGGGGGGGGGGGCGGGGGGGGGGGCGGGGCGGGGGGGGGGCGGGGGGGTGTCAGCCCGGCGGTGCGGGTGGGCCGGGGTCGGCGTCCGGCGGCAGGTCGCGCAGGCGGGCCTGGAGGTGGGGGATCATCCAGGCGTCGACCGGCGCGAGCCTGCCGCTGTCGGCAAGCCCGCTCGCGAGCGAGAGGGCGCGGGCGAACCAGGCGCGCGGTCCTGCCGGATCGACGGAGGCCATCTTCACGCACGAGACCAGCAGGTCGCGCTGCCAGTCTGCGGTACCCGGGTCCCTGTCGGCCAGGCTCTCGGCGGTCGCGAGGCTGGCGCGGTAGGCCGCCAGCGCACCGGCGGCATCGTCCTGGGACAGCAGGATATCGCCGATTTTGTTGTGGGCGATCGAGACGTCGCGCTGCCATTCGGCGTGGTCGAGGTCGCGCGTGGCCAGCGGGTCCATGATCGCGAGCGAGGCGCGGAACGACTCCAGGGCGGCCTCCAGGTTCTGCCGGGTGCGGGCGGCGTCGCCGGCTGCCGCGTCCAGGTTCGCCTGCTCGCGCAGGGTGTCGCCGACCTTGGTGTGGATGATGGCCAGCTCGCGCTGCCAGTCGGCGTTGCCCGGGTCGCGGGTGCACAGGGCGCGGCGGATGGCGAGGCCGGTCTGGAAGGCGGCCAGGGCGGCGGGGGGATCGCCGCGGGCGAGCAGGACGCCGCCGATGCGCTCGTGGGTGATCGAAAGGTCGGCCTGCCAGCCGGTCTGGCCGGGGTCCTGCGCGCACAGGCGCTGGATGATGGCGAGGCTGGCGTTGTACTCTTCCAGTGCCTCGGCGGGGTTGTCGCGCAGGGTCAGGACGAAGCCGACGATGTTGTGGCTGACGGATAGCTCGCGCTGGAACTCGGCATCGTCGGGGTCGTGCCCGGCGATGCGCTGCGTGATGAGGAGGCTGGCGCGGGCCTCGGCCAGCGCCCCGGGCAGGTCGCCCGCGCGTCGCAGCAGGTCGCTCACCCTCTGGTGGGCGGTGGCGAGGTTCTGCTGCCATCCCGGGTTCGCCGGGTCGAGAGCAGCCAGCGACTCACGGATGGCGAGGCTGGCACGGTAAGCGGCGAGCGCGTCGGACCTGCCGCCGGCCATCAGCAGGACGTCGCCGATGCGCTCGTGGACGATCGAGAGGTCCTGCTGCCAGGCGGCCTGGCCGGGCTCGGCGGAGGCGAGGGGACCGAGGATGTCGAGGGCGGCCCGGAAGGCGGCGAGCGCCCCTGCCCTGTCGCCCCGGGCGCGCAGCACCTCGCCGATCCTGCTGTGGCAGGTCGCTAGGGCATGGCGGTGGGCGGGATCGGCGGGCTCCGCGTCGCGTAGGCGGCGGGCGATGTCGAGGCAGGCGCGGAAGGCGGCAAGCGCCCCGTCGCGGTCGCCCGCCAGGCCCAGAAGGTCACCGATGCGCTGTTGGCAGGTGAACAGGTCGGTCTGGCTGCCGGAGCGTCCGGCGGCGCCGAGCCCGGCGCGGTAGGCGTCGAGCGCGGCCTCGCGGCTGCCGATGCGGCGCCGGGTGTCGCCGAGATCGACCCAGCTCCGGGGCATGTCCGGGTCGAGCGCCGTGATCTCGGCGAGCGTCGCGATCGTGCCCTGGTGGTCGAGGAGGAGCTGCTGCTGGCGGGCCTTCTCGGCGAGCAGGGGAAGCACGCGCTGGCGCCTGACGCGCGCCTCCTCGGCGAGGGCGTCATCCAGCGCGGCCATGGCGGCGGCCGGCTTGAAGCCGGCGCTGAGGGCACGCGCGCCGGCGTGGATGGCGGCGATCTCGGCGGCGCCGTCCCTGGCGGGACCGGCGGCGTCGGTGCGCTCGGCGACCACGTCCGCGGCGACGGCCTCGACGCTCGCGAAATAGGCGTCGAGGCGGCGACGCAGCTCGGCGAGGGGAAGCTCGGGGGCGCCGAGCATGTCCAGGATCTCGGGCACCCTGGCCGGCTCTATGTCGCGGGCCTCGGCGGCCCTGCGGCCGACATGGGCGCGCAGGAAGCTGTGGATCGTGCTCGCGGGCAGCACGAAAGCCTCGTGGATCGCAGCCGCGCCCGGCTGTGCGCCGGTCTCGGAGATGCACAGGATGCCGGCCAGCATGCTGCCGCTGTCGAGACCGAGCGGAGAGCCACTGCAACCGTGGTCCGACCAGTAGACGGGTGCCTCCGTGCCGGTGAACTGACGCAGGCCGGCACTGTTGAGGTAAGGGCGGATCGTACCTGCAATCGTCAGGTCGCGCACTGCGTAGCGATCGTAAGGGTCGCGACCGGCAAGGCCCGCAAGCGCCGCGGCCGGCCCCGTCTCGGCAGTGCCGCCGCCGCGGGCGACGGACAGCGCGGCGCTGGCGACGGGCACCTCGGCCTCCAGGATCACGAGGTCGGGCGGCCTGGCGCCCGCGGTGCAGCTGTCCGCGAGGATAGCTTCGCTGAACACGGGGTCGCCGTTGCCCTGGGGCGGCGGGAAGCAGACCAGCACCGGGCCGCCGTCGGCCGCCTGAAGCGCCTGGTCCCAGACGTGGCGGCAGGTGACGACGAACGGGCCCTCGACGAGCGCGCCGCAGCCGGCGAAGCCGCTCGATTCCAGGGCGGAATGGATATAGACGAGGCCGGCCTCGATCATTCGTTCATCCGGAGGACGTCATGCCCGACACCATCAAGGTGAAGTTCGCCAGTGGCAACACCGTGCAGTTCGGCAGCCAAGCCGGCGGCGGACTGAGTCCCGTGGGGATGCGCGACAGCGTGGTGGCGCAGACCGCGGAGACCTTCGACAAGGCGCTGGGGGCGCTGGGCGACGTGGTGGCGCGGCTGGAGGCGGCGATCGGCGGCCTGGAGCGCAGGCCGGACGGCGTGGAGGTCGAGTTCTCCGCGTCGCTCAAGGGAAGCTGCGACCTGTGGGTGGTGTCGGGCGAAGGAGAGGCGGAGTTCAAGGTCACGCTGAAGTGGGACGGCAAGGGCTCCTGAGGGTGGGCGGCCCGCAGGATGCCGCGGGAGCGTGCGGGCCGGGTTGCGCCCTGCCCGCACGCGGGGAAAGGGCGGGTCGCGTCACGGCGTGTTGTCGGCGAGCTCGGTCGGCACCGTGAGCGCGACCGGGGCGCGGGGGGCGGAGGCGGCGAAGGCGATCAGCCGGCCCTGCACCGCCTGGTGCGCCGCCATCAGCGCCCAGTCTGCGCCGCCGACCGACGCGAGGCCGGCGGCAACGACGGCGATCCCGGCCGCCGCGCGCAGGGCTCCCGCCCATGGCAGCGCGCTCCCGGTCGTGTCGCGGGTGCCGACCGGGGCGAGAGACAATGCCAGGACCGGGATCGGAGGCAGGACGAGGCCGTGGACAAGCGGCGGGGCGAGGACGGGGATTTCCACTGCAGGCTCCTGAGGAGGCGCGACCGCCGTGATCGGCGACGGCCAGGGCGGCGCGGCCGTCGCGGCGAGGCTCCCGGCGGAGCGTCGCGGCCTGTCGGGCCGGGGTGCGGCCCGTGGGCGGACTGGGGCGTCAGAACATCATGCCATCCGCCGGCACCGCGGCCACGCCGGACAGCAGCAGCACCGCACCGAGG
>CAXSER010000092.1:7627-8802 GCA_964236315.1 uncultured Acetobacteraceae bacterium
AGGCTGGCGACCGCCAGGACCAGCAGCGCGAACGGCTCGCGCCATCCCGGGTCGGGGACCATGGCCGCCCCGTCCCAGGCGCGGGTGGGCGCGCTGCCGGCGATGGCGCGGTTCCTGGCCGCCGGGCTGCCGGGGAAGGACCACGACGCGAACGGCGCACCCCGCGACCGTGGCGCCGGCCATGGCGTGCGCGCCGGTGGTCCGCCGCTCCGCGTCGGCGAAAGTCGGTTCCGGTCAGACATCGCCCTGCGATCCTTCCGTGCGCGGCGGGGTGCGTCGTGCCCCCGACCGGAATGGACGCTGTCACCCGCGCCGGCGCGGCGCGTCCACCAAACGGTGGAGGGCGGTCGGCCGGATGCGTTTTCGTAATGCCGTCGAGATGAGTTCCATGGTATGCGGCGCACGGAGGCTCCGATGGTCACCGAGGCGGCGATGCTGGGGGCGGTCGGCCTGATCTACGACGCCGGGCTCGACCCCGCGGCGTGGCCGGCGGCGCTGGAGCATGTCGCGGCCCTGCTCGACGCGAACTCGGCCGCGGTCGCGCTGCTCGATCCGCATGTCGAGGTGGTCTACGCGGCGCACGTCCGCGCCGACCCGCAGGTCATGGCGGCGTACGTCGGCCACTACCATCTGCACGACCCGGTGCTGGCGGCGGTGCACGCCCGGGCGCCGGGGCAGGCGATCACCGACCAGGCCGCGTGTTCCAAGGCCGAGCTGTGGCGCAGCCGGTTCCACGCGGAGTGGTGCCGGCCCGCGGGCTTCGAGCACGCCTTACAGGGATTGCCGTTCCGCGATGCCGGGGGCGCCGGGGTGATCGCTCTGTGCCGTGGCTCCGCGGGCGAGGCGTTCGACGCGACGGAGGTCGCGCTCGTCTCGGCGCTGCTGCCCCATCTCGCCCGCGCGCTGCGGGTGCAGCTGCGGCTGCGCGCGGCGGCGCTGGGGCGCGACGCCATGGCCGACGCGCTGGACCGTGTGCCGCAGGCCGTGCTGCTGGTCGATGCCCG
The DNA here is from genome assembly GCA_964236315.1 of uncultured Acetobacteraceae bacterium. Lineage (GTDB taxonomy): Bacteria > Pseudomonadota > Alphaproteobacteria > Acetobacterales > Acetobacteraceae > CAXSEF01. The sequence goes on from CAXSER010000092.1 coordinate 8,632, forward strand.
GGCGCGTGTGGTGCACGCCAACCGCGGCGCCGGCGTGCTGCTCGCCGCCCCGGGGGGGCTCGACGCCGATGCCGGGGGGCTGCGCGCGGACCGGCCGGAGCAGACCCGCGCGCTCCACGCCCTGGTCGCGCATGCCTCGGCCACGATGGGCGGGGCCGTGCGGGAGGGTGG
>CAXSER010000093.1:0-8716 GCA_964236315.1 uncultured Acetobacteraceae bacterium
AACGCATGCGCGCCGATTTCGTGGCCAACGCCAGCCACGAGCTGCGCACGCCGCTGGCCAGCCTGATCGGGTTCATCGACACGCTGATCGGGCCGGCGGCGGACGACCGGCCGGCGCAGCAGCGCTTCCTGGGGATCATGGCCGAGCAGGCGGCGCGGATGAACCGGCTGATCGACGACCTGCTCAGCCTGTCGCGCATCGAGCTGGTCGAGCACCTGCCGCCCGAGGGCAGCGTCGCGCTGTGGGGGGTCGCGGCGCGGCAGCTCGCGGCGTTCGAGCCGAGGCTGGCGGCGCGGCCGGCGCGGCTGGAGACGTCGGTCACGCCGGGGATGGCGCCGGTGCCGGGCGACGCGGACCAGCTCAGCCAGGTGGTGCAGAACCTGCTGGAGAACGCGCTGAAATACGGGCGGGCCGGGGGGGTGATCGAGGTGTCGCTGCACCCCGCGGCGTCGGGGGGGCGGTGGCCGGCGCGGCCAGGGGTCGTGCTGTGCGTGGCCGACGACGGGCCGGGGATCTCGCGCGAGGACCTGCCGCGGCTGACGGAGCGGTTCTACCGCGCGGGGGGCGGGCGGTCGCGGGCGGTCGCGGGGACGGGGCTCGGGCTCGCGATCGTCAAGCACATCGTCAACCGGCACAGGGGGCGGCTGCTGATCGAGAGCGAGGAGGGGCGGGGGGCGCGGTTCAGCGTGTGGCTGCCGGCGGGGGAGTGAAGGAAGGTCGGGCTCTGCCCGAACCCGCAAAGGGTCCGAGGACCCTTTGATCCCATGACTTAAGAGAAGGCGATCCAAGGGCCCGGCCCTTGGCGGAGTTCGAGGCAGAGCCTCGACCTTGCTTCCTTCCTGGTCGCGTCCTACTCCGGCCGGACGTGCAGAGGGAGCGTGGTCGATGCGGATGCTGGGCAGGGTGGCGCTGCTGTGCGCCGTGGCGCAGGCGGCGCCGGCGTGGGCCGATCCGGCCAGGGTGCTGTTCGTGGGCAACAGCTTCACGCACGGGCGCTACGACCCGGCGCGCAACGACAACGCGGGGTTCGACTCCGGGCCGGGGGCTGTGGCCGGGCCGCACGTGCACGACCTGCTGTGCCCGAGCGCGGCGACGTGCAGCGCGGCGGAGAGCCTGGCGCCGACCGACCCGGACACCGCCGTCTATCCGCCGCTCGCGTTCACGCTGCGGCAGAAGCTCGACTACCTCGCGGCCACGCCGGCGGCGCAGTACGTGGAGACGGGGCCGTTCGGGGGGGTGCCCGGGGTGTTCCTGCAGCTCACGCGCGACGCGGGGCTGGAGTACGACGTGTCGATCATCGCGGTGAGCGCCGCGACGCTGGCGGGGAAGAGCTTCAACGGGAGTGCGGCGAACTCGGCGCTGATCGGCAGCGCGACGTGGGACCGCGTGGTGCTGCAGGACCAGAGCTTCGAGCCGCTGCCGGCCAGCGTGATGGTCGACGGGCGCGGCGTGGCGACCAAGGGCGACCCGGCGTCGTTCCAGGCGGGGGTGGGCGGGCTCGTGGCCAAGATCGACGCGGCGGACGCGGCGGCGGGACGGGCGGCGATCCCGGTGACGCTGTACGAGACGCCGCCGATGGCGAGCTACGGGTTTGCGAGCGCGCGGGCGGACGCGCCGATCTACGGCACCAGCACCTCCGCGCCGGGCGGGCCGAACGCGCCCTACGTCGGGGCGGCGAACCCGATGGCGCAGATGGCGGCGGACCTGCACCAGGCGTACGTGGGGGAGGCGGCGAAGTGGAACGCGGCCAATCCGGGGAAGAGCCGGCTGGACGTGGCGCCGGTGGGCGACGCGTGGGTGTCGGCGATGAACCTGCGGGTGGCGCAGGCCGATCCGTTCCTGCCGGCCGAGCCGGCGGGCACGGTGGATCTGTGGGACTCGGACGCGCTGCTGGCGTGCTGCACGGCGCCGATCGGGTACCATCCCAGCGCGTACGGGGCGTATCTGGACGCGCTGGTGCTGTTCGCGCGGATCACGGGGCACAGCGCGCTGGTCGGCGCGGGCGGGCAGGCGGCGGCGATGCTGGGGATCGCGCCGGCGGTGGCGGCGAGGCTGCAGCTCGCGGCGGCGGCGACGGTGGCGGCGGGGGGGCCGGTGGCGGCGACGCCTTGGACTTGGGGGCCGTGAGGCAAGGTTGAGGCTCTGCCTCAAACTCCGCCAAGGGCTGGGCCCTTGGATCGCCTTCTATAAGTAAGCCGGTCCAGGGGCGGCTCGCCCCTGGCGGGTTTGGGCAGAGCCCATGCTTTCTTTCCTGCCTAGAGGTATCGCGTCGCGAGGTGGGCCTCGAAGTCCGTGGGGTCGAGGGGGCGGCCGGTGGCGGCCTGGAGCAGGGCGTTGAAGCCGAGGCGGGCGCCCTGGGCGTGGATGCGGGTGCGCAGCCAGGCGAGCAGGGGCGAGAGGTCGCCCTGCCCGAGGGCGGCGTCGAGGCCGGGGGTCCCGGTGCGGGCGGCGGCCATGAGCTGGGCGGCGGCCATGGCGCCCAGGGTGTAGCTCGGGAAGTAGCCGAACAGTCCGTCGTACCAGTGGATGTCCTGCAGGCAGCCGCGGCGGTCGTCGGGCGGGCGGATGCCGAGCAGCGCGTGCAGGCCGTCTGACCAGGCGCCGGGGAGGTCGGGGACGGCGAGGTCGCCGGAGACCAGGGCCTGTTCCAGGCGGAAGCGCAGGATGACGTGGGCGGGGTAGGTCATCTCGTCGGCCTCGACGCGGATCAGGCTGCGCTCGATGCGGCGCCAGGCGTGGGCCAGCGCCGGGCCGGTCCACGGCGCGGCGGGGGAGGCGGTGGTTCCGGCGCCGGGGAGGGCGGCGTTCAGCTCGGCGGCGAGCCAGGCGAGGTAGGGGTCGGAGAGGCAGGCCTGCATCTCCAGGATCAGGGACTGGCTCTCGTGGGCGGCCATGCCGGCCGAGGTGCCGACGGGCTGGCGCGACCAGTCGGGGGGGAGGCCGCGCTCGTACAGGGCGTGGCCGGTCTCGTGCATCACGCCCATCAGGGCCTGCACGGGGTTGGCCGGGTCGTAGCGGGTGGTGATGCGCACGTCGGTGGGGGTGCCGCCGCAGAACGGGTGGGCGGAGCGGTCGAGGCGGGAGTGCGCGTCCTCCAGGCCGGCGGCGTGGGACAGGCGGCGGCACAGGGCCTCCTGCGCGTCCTCGGGGAACGGGCCGGCGGGGAGCGGGGCGGCGTCGCGGTCCGCGCGGGCCTGGCGGTCGAGGGCGCGGGGGAGGGCGTCGGCGAGGAAGGCCTCGTAGCGGGCGAAGACGGGGGCGACGTCGGCGCTCCCGATGCCGGGCTGGAAGCCGTCCATCAGGGAGTCGTAGGGGGAGAGGCCGAGGGCGGGCGAGAGGGCCTGCGCGGTCTCGCGGGTGAGGCGGACGACCTCGGCGAGCGCGGGGGCGACGGCGGCGAAGTCGGAGGCGGGGCGGGCGGTGCGCCAGATCGTCTCGCAGGCGGAGCAGGCGCGGCTCGTCGCCTCGACCAGGTCCAGCGGGAGGGCGGTGGCGCGGGTGTGGGCGCGGCGCATCAGGCGGAGGTTGGCGTCGCGCCAGGGCTCGGCGGCGGCGGCGTCCGTGCGGGGGGATTCGGCCTCGTCGAGGGCGGCGCCGGTCTCCGGGGCGACGAGCAGCTCGTGGCCGAGGCCGGCGAGGACGGCGAGCTGGTCGCCGCGGGCGGCGGCGCCGCCGGGGGGCATCATGGCCGAGGCGTCCCAGCCGAGCACCGAGGAGGCCTCGCCGAGGGTGGCGATGCGGGCGAAGCGGGCGGCGAGGCGGTCGTAGGCGGACATGGCGGGGAACTCCTGGGCGGGACAGGGGCGGGGTGCAGGGCAGGTCGTGCGAGGCGGGCAGTGGAGGCGGGCAGTGGAGGCGGGGCGGGCCGCGTCCGGGTGGGCGGGAGTGACGCGATGCCGCGGCCAGGCGGCATCTGCGGCATGGCGGGCGCGGCGGCAATGGCCGGCCGTGCGGTCACATCCTCGCGAGCGACGGGGCGTCCGTTCCGGATGCGGGCATGATCAGGGCGATTCGCGCCTCCAGGTGGTGCCGGCACGGTGCTTCGCAACCTGGAGGGAACATCGTCTGGTAAGACTCCGATGCCATCGTGCGCCTCGGGTCCAGGAGTGGACAGCAGCTCGACCAACCCGCTCGAAGGACGCAGCCCGTGCCAGCAGACAAGCCTGCCTCGTCTTCCTGCCGCGCACACCCCGGCCCGGGCGGGCCCGGGCCCGTGCAGGGCCGCCGCCCCGGGACCGACGGGCGGGCGCCGCGGGTTCGCGGCGAACGGGTCCCATGACGGCCCGGGGCGCCACCCTGGGGGAGCAGCGCGGGTACCGGCTGCTGGTGGCGCGCGGCGAGGTGGTCAACCACTACCAGCCGATCGTCAGCCTGTGCTCGGGCAAGGTGGTCGGCGTGGAGGCGCTGGGGCGGCTGGCGCAGGACGGGCGGCTGGTGGCGCCGGACGCCTTCCTGCCGGGCCTGTCGGTGCGCGACCTCGACGCGCTGCTGTTCCGCTCGCTCCGGCTCGGGCTGGAGACGCTCGACGCCTGCCGCGGCACGCATCCGGGGCTGTGCCTGTCGATCAACGTCAGCCCCGCGGTGCTGGTCCGCGACCGGTTCGCGCCGCGCCTGTCGGCCGTGCTGCGCGAGGCGGGCGTGGACCCGGGGCGGATCACGCTGGAGATCCTGGAGGGGGAGCAGTTCCTCAACGTCGCGGCGGCGGCGGCGGAGATCCGCGTGCTGCGCGGCCAGGGCGTGCGGATCGCGCTCGACGACGTGGGCTCGGCGTATTCCTCGCTGATGCGGCTGCGCGAGCTGCCGGTCGACGCGATCAAGCTCGACCAGGCGTTCGTGCGCGAGATGCCGCGCAAGCCCGACGACCTGCAGTTCGTGGTCAGCATGATCTCGCTGGCCCGGGGGCTGCGCAAGGACCTGGTGGTGGAGGGGGCGGAGACGGGGCCGATCGTCAACGCGCTGCAGGTGCTCGGCGTGGACAGGGCGCAGGGCTACGCCATCGCCCGGCCGATGCCGGCGGCGCGGCTGCGGGACTGGCTGGCGGCGCGCGACGACGCCACCGGGCCGCAGAGGCCCACGTCGCTGCTGGGGGTGTATGCGGCGCACCTGATGGTGGTGGAGGCGTGCCGCACCCTGGCGAACCAGGCGATGAACCTGGCGTGGCCGGCGTCGATCCACGACCCGCATGCCTGCTCGATCGGCCGCTACCTCGACGGGCTCGGCGCGCACGACACGGCCTACGGCCTCGCCCACAAGCACTTCCACACCGTGATCACGACCTGCGAGGTCGCGCCGCTCGCGTGGGAGGCGGCGGCGGAGGCGTTCCGCGACACCCTGACGACGGCGATCCTGCGCGAGGGCGAGTCGCTGGCGGTCGAGCGGGTGGAGTGCGCGGTGTAGGGAGCAAGGCCGGGCTCCGCCCGGACCCGCCAGGGGCGAGCCGCCCCTGGACCGGCCTCACTTAGGAAGCGGATTCCAGAGGCGGGCCTTTGGCGGAGTTCGAGGCCCGATGCTTGAAGGCGGGGCCTCAGCCCTGCCTGCTGCTTCCGGCCGGTCGAGGTTGGGCAGCAGCACGGCGAGCAGGCCGATCGCCGGCAGCCAGGCGCACAGCGCGTAGACGGTGGCGATGCTGGTGGCGTCGGCGAGCAGGCCGAGCACGGCGGCGCCGATGCCGCCCAGGCCGAAGGCGAGGCCGAAGAACAGGCCGCCGACCAGGCCGACCTTCCCGGGCAGCAGGTCCTGCGCGTACAGCAGGATCGCGGAGAACGCGGAGGCCAGGATCAGGCCGATCACCACGCTGAGCGCCGAGGTCCAGGCCAGCGAGGCGTGCGGCAGCATCAGGGTGAACGGCAGCACGCCGAGGATCGAGCCCCAGATCACGCGGCGTCGTCCGATGCGGTCGCCGATCGGGCCGCCGGCCAGGGTGCCGGCGGCGACGGCGGCGAGGAACACGAACAGGTGGAGCTGGGCGGCCTGCACGGAGAGGTGGAAGCGGGCGATCAGGTAGAACGTGTAGTAGCTGGTGAGGCTGGCGAGGTAGAAGTACTTGGAGAACACCAGCATCACGAGGACGCCGACCGCCATCGCGACGCGGCCGGGGGGGAGCGTGGCGTGCGGCCTGGCGGCGCGGGCGGGCGCGCGCGCGGCCTGGCGGGTGTACCAGGCGCTGCAGGTGCCGAGCAGGCCGATGGCGAGCAGGGGGCCGGCGACGAACCAGGCGATCGAGCCCTGGCCGTGCGGGATGACCACGAAGGCGGCGGCGAGCGGGCCGAGGGACTGGCCGCCGTTGCCGCCGACCTGGAAGATCGACTGCGCCAGGCCGTGGCGGCCACCCGAGGCCATGCGGGTCATGCGCGAGGCCTCGGGGTGGAAGATCGACGAGCCGACGCCGACCAGGGCGGCGGCGGCGAGCAGCACCGGGAACGAGCCGGCGTCGGCGAGCAGCAGCAGGCCGAGCAGGGTGAAGCCCATGCCGCACGGCAGGGCGAAGGGCAGCGGGCGGCGGTCGGTGTACAGGCCGACCAGCGGCTGCAGCAGCGAGGCGGTCATCTGGAAGGCGAGGGTGAGCACGCCGATCTGGGCGAAGCTCAGGCGGTAGCTGCTCTTCAGCAGGGGGTAGATCGCGGGCAGCACGGCCTGGATCATGTCGTTGAGCAGGTGCGAGGCGGCGAGCGCCAGGATCACCGGGAACACGGTGCGCCCGGCGGCGGGCCCGAGCCGGCCGGGCGGGGCGACGGCGGAGAGGGGCAGGGCCTGGCTCATGGATCGCCCTCCGTGGCGGCCGGCGGCGGCGGGGCGCCCGGCGATGCTGCGATGCGGCATGGTGGCGCGGCGGGCGCGGCAGGGGTAGTCCCGCGGGGGCAGCGCTGGGTTGCGGCGGCGAGGCAAGGTCGAGGCCCCGCCTTCAAGCATTGGGCCTCGAGCTCCGCCAAGGGCCGGGCCCCTGGATCGCCCTTCTTAAGTCATGGGATCAAAGGGTCCTCGGACCCTTTGCGGGTCCGGGCAGAGCCCGGCCTTGCTTTCTTCAGGGGCTGGCGGTCAGGGAGGCCTGTGGCAGCAGCGCGGCGCGGGCGGCGGCGTCCAGCGTGGTGCTGCACACCGCGACGTCGTGGGCCGTGGTGCAGGGCGAGCCAGGCTCGGGCCGCGGCTCCCCTGGGTCGCCGAGCCAGCGCAGCCAGAGCTCGCCCGGCTGCGGCGCGCCGGCGGTGGGGGGGCAGTCGAGGCGGGGCCGCGCGCTGTAGACGTTGTTGGCCGCGACGTTCAGGCGGCCGGCGACGAGCTGGATCTGCGTCAGGATCCTGCCCAGCGGCAGGGGGAAGTTCCGGATGCAGCCGAGCACGGGGGTCACGCGCATGAAGCCGTGGCGGGCGATCGCGGCCTCCCAGGCGGCGGCATCGACGGGGCTTTCTAGGGAGGAATGCAGGCTGTGCTCGACCTCGGCCCAGAGCGGCGTGGCGTCGGCGCACTGCAGGAAGGCCGCCGCGAGCAGGATTGCCGACGCGCGGCGTCCCCGCGCGGAGGCGGCGCATCCGGCGATGCCGAGCGCCATCGCCAGGTACATCGCCGGCCAGACGAAGCGGCCGTCGGCCCGGAACACGCCGGCCAGCGTCAGGACGGCCGGTGGCAGCGGCACGTGCAGGACGTGCAGGTTGCCGAGGAAGACGTCGTTCGACAGCGCGAACAGGGTGCAGGCCAGCAGGGCGGCCGACAGGCAGGGATGGCGCCGGATCGCGCGGCGCGCCTGGCCGGCCAGCGACCGGCGGGCGCAGCAGAGCAGCAGCAGGGCTCCGGCGCCGAGGTAGCAGTAGCCCTCGGCCGCCTGGCGGCCGGTCGCGTCGAGGCGGCGCAGGCCGAGCAGGGTGCCGAGGAGGTCGCGGTCGGGGAAGATCGGCGAGAGGAGGTTGGCCGAGTCGATGCCGAAGCCGGGGGCGCTCAGCGCGCCGGCCTTCGCGAGGTAGCCCGACAGGGTCAGCTGGGCGCCCAGCAGCGCGCCGAGCGCCGCCGCCAGGCAGAGGCCCCGGGCCGGGCGGAGCCGGCGGTCCAGCAGGGCCTGGGCGATGGCGGCGGCCACGATCGCCGCGACCATCGCGAACAGGTAGGCGTGGGTCCACAGGGCGAGCGCGCAGAGCGGCACGGCGCCGAGCAGGCGGGGCAGGGCGGGGCGGGCGCGTGCGGCGCCGAAATAGAAGGCGAGGGCGAGCGTCACCTCGGACTGGGCCATCAGCGTGGTGTGGCCCCAGCGCGACAGCAGCGCGGGGGCGCACAGGCCGAACGCGGTGGCGGCGAGTGCCGAGGCCAGGCCGGTGGCGCCGAGGCGGGCGGCGAGCAGGGTCATGGAGGCGGCGCTGGCCACCAGGCACAGCGCGGTCCACAGGCCGAAGGGGTTGGGCACGCGGCCGGTCAGGCGGAACAGCAGGCGGCCGGCCAGCGCCACGATCGGCGTGCTGTCGGTGTAGATGACGTTGCTGCCGGCGGGGGCGCCCAGGCGGCTGACCTGGAACAGCGGCAGGCGCCACTCGTCGCGCACGAAGTAGTCGTAGCCGCTGAGCGCCTGCGCCATGTCGGCCCAGCTGCCGTCGATCGATCCGTGCGGGTCGCGCCAGAACGCCGAGGAGCCGTCGAGGAAGTCCGCGTCGAACAGCAACAGGCAGCAGGCCAGGGCGATCGCGGCGCTCAGGAACAGCAGCGTGGCGACGCGGCGCGGGGCGGCGAGCGCGTC
>CAXSER010000094.1:0-8677 GCA_964236315.1 uncultured Acetobacteraceae bacterium
GCGGCCGGCGGCGCGGCCGGCGCCGCCCTCGCCACGCCCGCGAGCCCGGCCACCAGCCCCCCCGCCAGGAACCCCCTGCGCGACGCGAACGGACACCCGCTCACGACAGCCCCCCGGTGAAGCCCGCCGCCATCGCTACTTCCGCGCCTGCACGAGCGTGTTCATGTCGTCCTGCACGAAATAGAACCCCTCGCCGTCCAGCATCATCGCCATCCCGAACAGGTCCCCGCTGCCGGGCGGCTGCTGCGCCCGGTCGGTGTCGATCCAGCGCGCATACAGCTGGTGCCCGTCGGCCGGATCGACCTCCACCACCTGCCCGTTCAGCCCGTTGACCACCAGCAGGTGCCCGTTCGGCGCCGTCACCAGCGCCAGCGGCCGCTTGATGAACCCGTCCTTCGTGACCTCTCGCCCCGTGCCGGCACTCGCCTTGCGCGTGCTCGCCTCGGGGATCGCGACCACGCGGTTGCCGATCGCATCGGACACGAACAAGGTGTCGTTCGGCCCCATGGCAAGCCCGGTCGGCCCGATCACGAACACCGCCTTGTCCGCCTGCTCGCCGAACCCGTCGGCCACCACCGTCTGGCTCACCGCGACCGGCGCCTTGCCCTCCGGGATCGACAGCTCGATGCGCAGCACGGTCGCCTTGTTGACCACGTCCTGCCCCGGCGCCTCGACCCCGAACCCGGTCATGCTGACGAACAGCGTGGCGCTGTCGCCGCGGTCGACCACCGCCATGTTCCCCCACGGACCGTTGATCGCCGGCCCCTTGAGCACGCCCGCGAGCTGCCCCTGGTTGTCGAGCACCATCAGGCACCCGTCCTTCTTGGTCGCCGTGGTGCCGTCGTCGCTGGGCAGGCTGCCCACGATGCTCCACCCCGACTTGAGCACCGCGAACGCCGTGGTCAGCCCCACGCCCCCCGGGCACGACGGCAGGTGGCGCGGCAGGGTGGCGAACACCGACAGCTTCCTGGTCGCCGGCTCGTAGGCCACGATCGTCGTGCCCAGCCCCTGCAGGTTGTTGCTGTCGTTGAAGTTGGTCACCAGCACGTCGCCCTCGTGCAGCTTCCCGCTGCTGACCGGCGAGACGACGACGGCGTACGGGTTCTGGTCGCCGTTGCGCGGCACGGTCGAGGTCAGCGTCGACTGGTGCTTGATGTGCTCCAGGTAGCCGTCCCCCGGCGCCTGGTCCGCGCGCGCGGGCACGGCGCACAGCGCGGCACCGAGGCCGAGGGCCAGAAGGCTGCTGAGGGCGTGGCGTGTCATGGCATCGGTCTCCAGGTCGGCCGGCCCACCGGGCCGCAGGCACCGTGTGAATGCGAGTGAGTTGCATCTAGCCCGGACAGCCGACGTGATCAAGAACCGTTCGCAACGGCGCGGCCGCGCCCGTAGGAGGAGGCAAGGCCAGAGGCTCTGCCTCTGGACTCCGCCAAAGGCTCGCCTTTGGAATCCACGTGCTGAAGGGAAGGGTTTCCAAAGGCCCCTGGCCTTTGGCGGGTCCGGGCAGAGCCCGGCCTTGCTTGCCTGCATCCTCTCCCCGGCGCCTTCGACGGCCCGCAGCCGTGCCCCCGTCAGGGCGCCGGCTTGAGGTCGAACCTGTGCTGGTAGACCAGCCGCTTGACCAGCAGGTTGTCGAACGCGTGCGCGAACGACAGCCCCTCGACCATGTCCGACGAGGTGCGCAGCTCGTGCAGGCTGTGCCGCCCCTGCGCCCACACCCGCGCGGAGTTCGCCCCGGCCTGGTCCGTCATCCCCGCATGCGCCACCGCCAGCAGCGTCGCATGCCCCGTCCTGGCCTCGAGCGCCGCCACCAGCGCCTCCAGCGCGCGGACCAGCCCCGCCTGCGGCCGGTTGCGCGCCACCACCATCAGGAACAGCGTCTCGTCCCCGCTGTCGAGCAGCCGGCGGAACCGCTCCACCCCGCGCACCAGTCGGGCGTGGTCGTCGTCGGTGGTCGGGTTGTGGTGGAAGAACAGCGGCGGCTCGCCCATCGGCGGCGCCTGCGTGCCGAAGCCCGTGTTGTAGAAGCGGTGCAGCGCCTGACGGTGCACGCCGAACTGCTCGTGGTGGCCGCGGTCGAGCAGCGTCGCGAAGTCGTCCTGCAGGCAGTGCGTGATCAGCTCGGGGCTGGAGAACAGCCAGTCGAACGGCGACGAGGACCGCCGCAGCCCCATGTCCTGCAGCAGCCAGCTCGCGTAGCAGTGCGTCCCCAGGCTGACCGCGTGGCGCATCGGCGGCGCCGCCGCGTCGCCCGCCGCCCCGAGCGTCGCCGCCTCCACGGGCGCGCGCATCCTGGCCACGAACTCCGCGCTGCCGGTCAGCACGCGCACGCTGGCCTCCACCCACCCGGGGCTGCCGTGCTCGTCGCGCAGCCTGGCGTAGTACCCGACCTCGTCGCCGCTCGGCGCCCGCCCCAGCGTCGCCCGGAACAGCGCGTGCACCACCGGCGTGACATCCGTCTCCGCCGCCGCAGGCGCCGCCGCCTCGCGGGCCGGCGCCGGGCCGGACGCCGGGACCGGTGCCGCCCCGGGCGCCGTCGCCGGCAGGTCGGCCGCGACCTCGCTGGGATGGCGCATGGTGGAGCCGCCGAGGATGTCCCAGGCGTTGCCGGCAGGAACGACCGGCTCCGGCACGACAGGCTCCGCGGCACCCGCCCCGCGCCTCAGCTTCAGCCGCCCCAGCATCGCGCCATCCTCCCCGTGTCGGGTTGCCCGGCCCCGCCGCGGCCGGCCTCAGGCGAAGGCGGCCGCATCGCTCAGGCCGTCTTGTCGCCCCCTGCCCCCAGCGCCGCCTGCGCCGCCGCCAGCCGCGCCACCGGCACGCGGTACGGGCTGCACGAGACGTAGTCGAGCCCGACCGACTCGCAGAACGTGATCGACGCAGGATCGCCGCCGTGCTCGCCGCAGATGCCCATCTTGAGGTCCGGCTTGGTCTGCCGCCCCTTCTCCGCCGCCAGCCGCACCAGCGCGCCCACGCCGTCGATGTCGATCGACACGAACGGGTCCTTCGGCAGGATGCCCGCCTCGACGTAGTGCGGCAGGAACTTGCCCGCGTCGTCGCGCGACAGCCCGAACACCGTCTGCGTCAGGTCGTTGGTGCCGAACGAGAAGAAGTCCGCCGCCTCCGCGATCCTGTCCGCCGTCAGCGCCGCCCGCGGCAGCTCGATCATCGTCCCCACGAGATACTCGATCGACGCCCCCGCCGCCTCGAACACCGCCTTCGCCGCCCGGTCCACCTGCGCCCGCGTGATGTCCAGCTCGCGCTTGGCCCCGATCAGCGGGATCATGATCTCGGGCACCACCGGCGATCCCGTCTCTCGCCCGATCTCCAGCGCCGCCTCGAAGATGGCGCGCGCCTGCATCTCGTAGATCTCGGGATAGGTGATCCCCAGGCGGCACCCGCGATGCCCGAGCATCGGGTTCGCCTCGGAGAGCTCCGCCGCCCGCCTGCGCACCGTCTCCACGTCCTGCCCCAGCCCCTCGGCCGCGTCGGCCAGCTCCGCGTCGCTGTGCGGCAGGAACTCGTGCAGCGGCGGGTCGAGCAGCCGGATCGTCACCGGCAGCCCCGCCATGATGCGGAACAGCTCGACGAAGTCCTGGCGCTGGAACGGCAGCAGCTTGTCCAGCGCCGCCCGCCGCCCGCCCTCGTCGTCGGCCATGATCATCTGCCGCACGATGTTGATCCGCTCGGGCGCGAAGAACATGTGTTCCGTCCGGCACAGGCCGATGCCCTCCGCGCCGAACTTGCGCGCCGTCTCCGCGTCCAGCGGCGTCTCCGCGTTGGTGCGGACGCGGAGGCGCCGCACCCCGTCCGCCCACGCCATCAGCGTGGCGAAATCCTCCGACAGCGCCGGCTCGATCATCGCCACCGACCCCGCGAACACCTCCCCCGTCGCCCCGTCCAGCGTGATCGTCTCACCCGCCCGGATCGTCGCCCCGCCGGAGGACAGCGTCTGCGCGTTGTAGTCCACCCGCACCCCGCCCGCGCCCGCCACGCACGGCCGCCCCATGCCGCGCGCGACCACGGCGGCGTGGCTGGTCATCCCCCCGCGCGTGGTCAGGATGCCGCGCGCCGCGTGCATCCCGTGGATGTCCTCCGGGCTGGTCTCGACGCGCACGAGCACGACGCTCTCCCCCTTGCCCGCGCGCATCTCCGCCTCGTCCGCGCTGAACACGACGGTGCCGCACGCCGCCCCGGGGCTCGCCGGCAGCCCCTTGGAGAACAGCGTCCGCTTCGCCTTCGGATCGAGCGTCGGGTGCAGCAGCTGGTCGAGTGCCTGCGGATTGACCCGCCGCACCGCCTCGTCGCGGGTGATCAGCCCCTCGTTGGCCATCTCGACCGCGATGCGCAGGCTCGCCGCCACGGTGCGCTTCCCCGAGCGGGTCTGCAGCATGTACAGCGTGTTCTGCTGCACCGTGAACTCGATGTCCTGCATGTCGCTGTAGTGCCGCTCCAGCGTCTCGCGCACCCGCACCAGCTCGGCGTACGCCTGCGGCAGCGCGGCCTCCATGCTGACCTCGCCCGGCTTGGAGCGCGCGTCGCTCAGCGGCTGCGGCGTGCGGATGCCGGCGACCACGTCCTCGCCCTGCGCGTTGACCAGGAACTCGCCGTAGAAGATGTTCTCCCCCGTCGACGGGTCGCGCGTGAAGCACACACCCGTCGCGCAGTCCGCGCCCATGTTGCCGAACACCATGGCCTGCACGTTGACCGCCGTGCCCCAGTCCGCGGGGATGTCGTGCAGGCGCCGATACGTGTTCGCCCGCGGGTTCATCCACGACCCGAACACCGCCCCGATCGCCCCCCACAGCTGGTCGCGCGGGTCCATCGGGAAGGGATGCCCGGTCTCCTGGCGCACCATGGTCTTGTACTCGTCGACCACCGCCTGCCACTGCGCCGGCGTCAGCGCCGTGTCCTCGACCACGTCGGCGTCGATCTTGGCGCTCTCGATGATCTCCTCGAAGCGGTGGTGGTCCACGCCCAGCACGACCGAGCCGTACATCTGGATGAACCGCCGGTAGCTGTCCCACGCGAAGCGCGCGTCCCCCGACGAGGCCACGAGCCCCGCCACGGTGTCGTCGTTCAGCCCGAGGTTGAGCACGGTGTCCATCATGCCCGGCATCGACACCCGCGCCCCCGAGCGCACCGACACCAGCAGCGGCCGCTCGGCATCGCCGAAGCGCAGCCCCACCGCCTCCTCGATGCGCGCCAGCGCCACCTGCAGCTGCGCGTCGAGGTCGTCCGGGTAGCGCCGGTCGTTGTCGTAGAACTCGGTGCACAGCGCCGTGGTGATGGTGAAGCCCGGCGGCACGGGCAGCCCGATGCTCGCCATCTCCGCGAGGTTGGCGCCCTTGCCGCCGAGCAGGTTGCGCATGTCCGCGCGCCCCTCGTTGTGCCCGGCGCCGAAGCTGTACACCCACTGCGTCATGCTGGTCTGTCCTCATCAGGCTGTGCGCCGCGGCAGCACCCCGGCGGAAGCAGTATAGCAAAGCGCGCGGGCGACGCGGGCGGGATCAGCCCTCGATCACCGAGAAATCCGCGACATGGTCCATCGTGTCGCGCAGCCGGGCCAGCAGGCGCAGCCGATTCTGCCGCAGCAAGGTGTCCGCATCGTTGACGGTCACCACCGCGAAGAAAGCGTCGAGCGGCGCCCGCAGCCCGGCCATCGGCCCCATCGCGTCGGCGAACCGCTCCGCCGCCATCGCCGCCCCGATCTCCGGCTGCGCCGCCTCCAGCGCCTCCAGCAGCGCCACCTCCTCCGGCTGGCGCAGCAGCGCCGCATCGGGCGCGCCCGTGTGCGGCCCGTCCCGCTTGTCCTCGATGCGCAGGATGTTCGCCGCCCGCCGGTACGCCGCCAGCAGGTCCGCCCCCCCCTCCCCGCCGAGCAGCCCCGCGACCGCGGCGGTGCGCGCCAGCACCCGCGTGATATCGTCGTCGCCCCCCGCCCCGAGCACCGCCGACAGCACGTCGTGGCGCTCCCCCTCCGCGCGCAGCTGCACCCGCAGCCGCTCCAGCAGGAAGCCCGTCACCTCCTCGACCAGCAGCGGCACGCCCCCCGCTCCCCCGCCAACTGCCGCCCCGCCACTTGCCGCCCCGTCCCCGGCCCACAGCGCGTTCGCCGCCCGCAGCACGCGCGCCAGCGGCAGCCGCAGCCCGTTCTCGCGGACGATGCGGATCACCCCCAGCGCCGCCCTGCGCAGCGCGAACGGATCGCCCGACCCCCCCGGCCTCTCCCCGATCAGGAAGAACGACACGAGCTGGTCGAGCTTGTCCGCCAGCGCCACCGCCACCGCCACCGGCTCGCGCGGCACGGAATCCCCCGGCCCCTTCGGCAGGTAGTGGTCGCGCACCCCGTCGGCCACGCGCGGGTCCTCCCCGTCGTGGCGCGCGTAGTACCCCCCCATCACCCCCTGCAGCTCCGGGAACTCGCCGACCATCCCCGTCACGAGATCCGCCTTGCACAGCAGCGCCGCCCGCTCCGCCCGCTTGCGCGCCACCAGCCGCACGCTCGCCGCCGCCTCCCCCGAGAGCGCGTCCGAAACCTCCCCCGCCAGCGCCACGATCCGCGCCACCCGCGCCCCCTGGCTCCCCAGCCGCGCGTGGAACGTCACCCCGTCCAGCGCCGCCACCCGGTCCTCCAGCCGCACCCTGCGGTCCGCGTCCCAGAAGTGCCGCGCGTCCGAGAACCGCGCCCGCAGCACCCGCTCGTTGCCCGCGACGATCACCGCCCCCCCGTCCTCCGCCGCGATGTTGGCCGCGAACGCGAAGAACGGCGCCGCCGACCCGTCCGCCTGGCGCAGCGCAAAGTACCGCTGGTTCACCCGCATCGAGACCTGCATCACCTCGGCCGGCAGGTCCATGAACTCCCCCCCGATCCGCCCGACCAGCGCCACCGGCCACTCCACCAGCCCCGCCACCTCGTCGAGCAGCCCCGCATCCTCCACCACGACAAGCCCCCGCGCCGCCGCCGCCTCCGCCACCCCCCGCTCCACCAGCCCGCGCCGCACCGCCGCATCCGGCTCCACGAACCGCGCCCGCAGCGCCGCCAGCCACGCATCCGCCCCGCCCACCTCGACCGCGCCCGGCGCCATGAACCGGTGCCCCTCCGTGAGCGCCCCGCTGCGCAGCCCGTGCCCGTCGTCCTCCCCCTCCGCCAGGTCGAACCCCACGACCTCGCCGTCCAGCAGGCACAGGATGCGCCGCAGCGGCCGCACCCACGCGAACTGGCTCCCCGCCCCCCAGCGCATCGACTTCGGCCACGCGAACCGCCGCAGCAGCCCCGGCATCGCCGCCGCCACCATCCCCGCCGCCGACACCCCGGGCACCGCGCGCTCCAGCACCCAGTGCCCGCCCTCCTCGCGCAGCTCCTCGCGCGCCGCCCCATGCTTGCGCAGGAACCCCGCCAGCGCCTGCTCCGGCGCCGAAGCCCGCGGCCCCCGCTCCACGCTGCGCTGCGCCTCGACCCCCGCATCCACCGCCACCCGCAGCGCGATCCGCCGCGGCCCGTGGAACACCGCCGCCCCCCGCGGCGACAGCGGCGCCAGCGCCTCGGACACCAGCCGCGCCAGCTCGGCCGCGCCGCGCGCCTGCATCCGCGCCGGGATCTCCTCGCCGAACAGCTCGATCAGCAGCTCAGGCATCGCTCGGCCCCACGTCGAAGCAGGCAAGGCCAGAGGCCCTGCCTCTGGACTCCGCCAAAGGCCGCGCCCTTGGAACGCCTCCCTTAAGAAAGGCCGGTCCAGGGGCGGCTCGCCCCTGGCGGGTCTGGGCAGAGCCCAGCCTTGCTTCCTGGCTCAAGCCCCCGCCTCCCCCGCCAGCCACGCCTCGCAGCACCGCCTCGCCAGCCCCCGCACCTTCGCGATGAAGCTCGCCCGCTCCGTCACGCTGATCACGCCTCGCGCGTCGAGCAGGTTGAACAGGTGAGACGCCTTGATGCACTGGTCGTACGCCGGCAGCGCGAGCCCCTGCCCCACCAGCGCCGCGCACTCCCGCTCCGCATCGTCGAAGTGGCGCGCCAGCATCGCCGTGTCCGCGAACTCGAAGTTGTGGGCGCTGTACTCGCGCTCCGCCCGCAGGAACACGTCGCCGTACGTCACGCCCGCCCCGTTGAAGTCGAGGTCGTACACCCGCTCGACGTCCTGCACGTACATGGCGATGCGCTCCAGCCCGTAGGTCATCTCGAAGCTCGGGTGCACGACGGCGATGCCGCCGACCTGCTGGAAGTAGGTGAACTGCCCGACCTCCATGCCGTCGCACCACACCTCCCAGCCCAGCCCCCAAGCGCCCAGCGTCGGGCTCTCCCAGTCATCCTCGACAAAGCGGATGTCGTGCACCGCCGGATCGACGCCGATGGCCCGCAAGCTGTCGAGCAACAGCGCCTGCGCCGTGTCGGGGCTCGGCTTCATGATGACCTGGTACTGGTAGTAGTGCTGCAGCCGGTTCGGGTTCTCCCCGTAGCGCCCGTCCGACGGCCGCCGGCTCGGCTGCACGTACGCGGCGCGCCACGGCTTCGGCCCCAGCGAGCGCAGCGTGGTGGCCGGATGGAACGTGCCCGCCCCCATCTCCATGTCGTAGGGCTGCAGGATGACGCACCCCTGCGCCGCCCAGAAGGCGTGCAGCCGCAGGATCAGCGCCTGGAAGCTCGGCGCCCGCGCGCCGCCCTCCGCCTTGCGCGCCCCGGCCT
>CAXSER010000095.1:0-8607 GCA_964236315.1 uncultured Acetobacteraceae bacterium
GCCCGGCGTGGTGGCCGCGGCGCCGTCGCGTGCGCCTGGGCGGGGCGGGGGCAAGGCGGGCGGGGGAAAAGCGGGCGGGGGAAAAGCGGGCGGGGGAAAAGCGGGGCGGGCCTGAAGGGCGGGGCCGCGCGGGGCGGGCCGGGGTCGGGGAGAGCGGGCTGGCGAGCGGCCGGCAATGGCGATAAGAGCGGGCGCAACTGGCGGAGGCATGGGGATGGCGGAGATCACGGAGCGTCTGGGCACGCTGGAGGCGGAGAACCGGGTCCTGCAGGGCGTGGTCGCGCATCTGCTGGCGCTGCTGGAGAGCGGGGCGCCGTTCGGGCCGGTCGATGCCAGCAACACCGCGCACTGGTCGTACGACACCGGCGACGACGCGTCGCGCGCCGCCTACGAGGCGTTCAAGGTCAGGCTGAAGCTGGCGCGCGAGACGGTCGACGCCAACGGGTGACGCGCCGGATCCTGCGCGGGACGCTGGTTTCCGGGTCGAGGATGGGGTATGAGGGTTAACGGGTCGTTAACGGGCGCAGGTGGCGCGCCGGTTGGCCGTGCACCCGCTCCCGCCGAGAAAATCCCGGCTCCCCCGTTGCGACTGGGAGTTCCGCGATGGCGACCGACCTCGATACCGTGCTGCTCGACCGGGTGTTCCAGCCGGCCGCCGACGGCATGTCCGACCGGGTCAGCTGCTTCGACCTGGCCCGCGTCGCCCTCGCCGGCGTCGTCGTGCTGCAGACCGTGGTGCTGGCGCGGCAGGCGGGCGCCGGGCCGGATGCGGCGGCGCTGGGGCTGGTGACGGCGGCGAGCCTGATCCAGTACTGGGCGGTGGGCCAGGTGCTGGGGCAGATCCGCCGCGCCGAGCGTCGCGCGCGGCCGGGGATGATGAACGTCGCACGAGTCACGCTGCGGCCGTTCCGCATGGTCTGGCTGCTGGTGGCGGCGGGCTCGGCGTGCCTGCTGACCGGGCTGCACGGGGGCATCGCGTCGCTGTGCCCGGCGGCGGCGAACCTCCTGTGGGTGGCGGCGGTGTACCTGATGTCGTGCGTGGCGCGGGCGCCGGCGGCGCGGGTCGGGCGGCGGATGGCGGCGCAGGGGGCCTGCTGAGGGAAGGCAGGCAAGGTCGAGGCTCTGCCTTGAGCTCCGCCAAGGGCTGGGCCGTTGGATCGCCTTCTCCTAAGTGAAGCCGGTCCAGGGGCGGCTCGCCCCTGGCGGGTCCGGGCGTGGCTGCCAGAGGTTCCGACGATCCGCCTGGATCGTTGGAATGGCAGCGGAGGGAGAGCCCGGCCTTGCCTGCTTCCGGGGCGGCCCGCTCAGGCGGCCATCGGGCGGGCGAAGCGCTGGAGGATGGCCGGGACCGCGGCGGCCGGCTTGGGCGGGCTGAACAGGTAGCCCTGCGCCTCGCCGCAGCCCTCCTGGCGCAGCAGCTCCAGCTGCACCTCGGTCTCCACCCCCTCCGCGATCACCGCGATGCCGAGCGATCGGCCGAGCGCGATCACCGCGCGCACGATGGCGATGCAGTTGCCGGCGTCGGCGAGGTTGCGGACGAAGCTCTGGTCGATCTTGATCTTGTCGAACGGGAAGTGGTGCAGGTAGCTGAGCGAGCTGAAGCCGGTGCCGAAGTCGTCCATCGACACCCGCACGCCCAGCGACTTGATCTGGTGCAGGATCGACAGCACGGCCTCGCTGTCGTGCACGAGCACCGACTCGGTGATCTCGACGTCGAGGCGCTGCGGCGGCAGCCCGGAGCGCGCCAGGGCGTCGGCCACCTCGGTCGCCAGCGCGCGGTTGCGGAACTGCACGGGCGAGAGGTTGACCGCGACCTTCACCGGGGCGGGCCAGGCCAGGGCGTCCGTGCAGGCCTGGTTCAGCACCCAGGCGCCGATCCGGCCGATCAGCCCCATCTCCTCGGCCACCGGGATGAACTCGGCCGGCGAGACCAGGCCGCGCTCCGGGTGGCGCCAGCGCACCAGCGCCTCGAAGCCGCACACCTCGCCGGTCGGGATCGACATCAGCGGCTGGTAGTGCACCTCGAACTGCCCCTCGTCGACCGCGCGGCGCAGGTCGGTCTCGAGCAGGCGGCGGTGCAGCATCCGGGCGTTCATCTCCTCCTGGAAGAACCGGTAGGTGCCGCGGCCCTCCGCCTTGGCGCGATACAGGGCGAGGTCGGCGGCCATGAGAAGCTCGTCGGCGCCGGCGTGCGGGTCTGCGGTGACGACGATGCCGATGCTGGCGCCGATCGTGAGCGGGTGGCCCATCACGTTGAACGGCTGCGCCAGCGCGGCCATCAGGCGCTCGGCCAGCGCGGTCGCGTCGGTGGGCTGCGTGGCGCCGGCCTGCACGACGGCGAACTCGTCGCCGCCGAGGCGCACCACGGTGTCGGAGTCGCGGGTGCAGTCGAGCAGCCGGCTGGCCACGGCGAGCAGCAGGGCGTCGCCCACGGGGTGGCCGAGCACGTCGTTGACGGCCTTGAAGTCGTCGAGGTCGAGCTGGAGCACCGCGAGGCCGGCGCCGGCGCGCAGCTCGGCCAGGCCCTGCTCGGTGCGCTCTCGGAACAGCACGCGGTTGGGCAGGCCGGTGAGCGCGTCGTGGCGGGCCATGTGGGCCAGGTGCGCCTCGGCCCGCCTGCGCTCGGAGATGTCCTCGTAGGTCGCGACCCAGCCGCCGTTCGCCATCGGGCGGTGGGTCGCCGCGATGACCCGCCCGTCGTCGAAGCTGTGGGTGAACGAGGTCGGGCCCTCGCGCGCGCCGGCACCCGGGGCGAACTGGCTGGCGTTCAGCACGTCCGGCAGCGCCTCCGAGGCGGCCGAGCCCACGCGCGGCTCGCCGAACATCTCGGCGAAGCGGCGGTTGTAGACCTGGAGCAGGCCGTTCGCGTCGAACATGCACAGGCCCTGCGACATGTTGTTCAGCGCCGCCTCGAACCGCGCCTCCTGGGCCGAGGTCTGGCTGGCGTGGTCGGAGGCCTGCGTCTCCATCAGCGACTGGATCCGCGTCATGTTGCCCGAGATGCTCGCCTGCATGGTGCGCAGCGCGTCGAGCAGCCGCCCTGTCTCGCTGCGGCCGCGCCCATGGATCTGGTTGTCCAGCCTGCCGCCGGCGATCGAGGTCGCGATCCGCACCGCGTGGTGCAGCGAGGGCACGATCGCGCGGCTCAGCACGACGGTGATCGCCAGGGCCGCGAGCACCGAGGCCCCCATGGCGGCCCAGGTGCGCCGCGCCGTGCGCTGCACCAGCAGGTCGACGGCACGGCGGTCGCGGTAGCCGTCGCCGGCGTACACCTCGACGGCGATGTCGAACTCGGCCTCGATGCTGCGGATGTAGGCGAGCAGCTCCGGCGCGGGCGTGGCGCCGATCATCGTGCCGAGCGCCACGATCCTGGGGCGCAGGCGGGTGGAGATGGTGTGGCCGCCCGACGACATCGCGCGCTCTGCGGCCACGTCCAGGTCCTCGACCGCGCCGGCGACGCGCTGCTGCAGGTCGGACGGCACGGCGCCGGGCAGCGCCAGGTCCCTCGACACGCCGAGCAGCGTGTTCTGCGCCGAGCGCAGGTAGCTCATGGACATGAAGGCCTGGTCGTAGATCTGCGCGGCGGTGGTGCCGAGCTCGACCTCGGCGCTCCTCGCCAGCAGGCCGACGATGATCGTGATGAAGGTCAGGCTGAGGCAGCCCAGGAGGATCTTCGCGCGTATCGACATGGCCAGCCTCCGGTCCCGCGGCACACGGCGCCGCAGCGTCCGTCGCCGGCCACGATGCGTGCCGGACCTTTCCGTCGCCTTAACGAGGCCGCGCCGCCTACTGCACCGTGACCGTCATCAGCATCTTCGGGTGGATCTCGCAGCGGACCTCGAAGGTGCCGGAGGCCGGGAAGGCGACGTCGACGTGCTGGCCGGGCTCCTCGCCGGAGGAGGTCGAGAAGCCGAGCGCCTTGATGTAGATCTGGTGCAGGAACTCGTCGGCGTTGAGGAAGCGCACGACGTCGCCGCGCGAGATCGTCAGGGCGTCCTGGGAGAAGCGTCGGTGCTCCTGGGTGATGACCGTGGTCTGCCCGGCGCGGGCGAGGACCAGGGGGACGGCGACGAGGGCCGCGGTGGCGAGCAGGGCTGCGGGACGGCGCATCGGGGTGCTCCACGAGCAGCGTCGGTCCGGGGGGAGTGCCGTCCGGGCGATCCGCATGCTGGCCAGGGTTGAGGGGCGGCGCGCCCGCCGGGGCGGGTCGCGCCCTAGCGGGTGACGACGTCGCGGTGCATGGGCGCCAGCAGCGCCACCAGCCGGTTCTGGGTCGGGAAGGCGACGCCGAGCCGGTCCATCGCGGTCTGCATGTCCTCGGCGAGCGCGTTGAACTGCACGGTGCGCAGGTGCATCGCCCGGTGCGCCCTGGCCATGTCCTGGCCGTGGTACTCGCAGCCGCCGCCGGTGAGGTGGCAGAGCTGGTCGAACAGCATGCGGCGCAGGCGGGCCACGTTGGAGTCCTCGAAGGCCGCCTTGATCCTGTCGTCCTGCAGCCAGATCCGCGCGGATTCGTCGATGATGCGCGACAGCCCGTCGTGGCCGCCGAGGTCGGCGTACAGCGTGCCGGCCTGCTGCGCGCGCCCGCCCGTCGGGAGCAGGGCGAGGGCGGCTGCGAGGGCGGCCGCGCGGAGCCGAGGCGCGGCGCGGCGCGGCGCCGGGACGCCGGGTTGCGGACGGCGAGACACGTGCTGATCCCCTGTGTGTCGGGTGGCCATCGTCAGAAGCCGGCCTGGAGGGAGAGGTAGAGGCTGTTCTGGACGTGCTGCGTCGCGATGTGGCCGAGGTTGGCGTAGGCCAGGGTTGCGGACAGGTTCTTGCTGAGGAACCAGACGGCGAAGATGTCGTAGGCGTCGTCCTCGCGGGCGAAGCGCAGGTTGTCCGGCTTGGTGCGGAACTCCGCGCCGACGGCCACGTGGCGGCTGAGCAGGTAGGCGGCGGACAGCTCGGCCTGCGGGCTGTAGCCGGCGTGGCGGTCGCCGCCGAAGCCGAGGAGGCCGAACTGGTTGGCGCGGGTCGCGCGCACGGTGGCGTCGAGCAGCAGGCTCTGCGCCAGGAACAGCTTGGTGGCCGACACGTACACGTCCGTGCCCTGGGCGGATTTCGCGCCGACCGCGGCCAGGATGGCGCGCTGGTTGTTCACCTTGTGCTGCACGCCGACCGCGACCTGCGGCAGCCACCTGTCCTGGTCGTACACCGTGTCGCCGAACACCCGGACCTTGGCGCCGTAGATGTCCTGGTCGAAGGTGAAGCCGTTCGTCAGGCCGAGCTTCGCGCCGGTGCGCCCGGTGTCGAACCACTGTCTGGTGTAGGACAGCTCGACGCGGTCGTAGAGGCCGACGGCGGCGCCGGCGGTGTCGAGCGAGAAGTCCGGCAGCACGACGTGGGTGTAGTGCGCGTTGGCGCCGACCGCGTCGCGGGTGCCGTAGCCGGTGATCATCGCCCAGGGCACCAGGCCGCCGCCGCCGGCACCCTCGATGCTGGTCACGCCGGCGGTCTCCAGCAGCTTGCCGCTCTCCGGTGCCCAGCCCGGCGCAGGGGACTGCGCGCAGGCGGGGCGGGACAGGACCAGGAGGGCGAAGGCGAGAAGGAGCAGCTTGACGGCCATTTTGGACCCGCGGGCTTGTTCGCGGGAACGCTACAGGCGGGGGATGAAGGAAACGCTAAGCAAGGAAGGTCGAGGCTCTGCCTCGAGCTCCGCCAGGGCGAGCCGCCCTGGACCGGCCCTACTTCGGGAGGCCGGTCCAGGGGCGGCTCGCCCCTGGCGGGTCCGGGCAGAGCCCGGCCCTGCTTCCTACGCCGCCGCGCGCGGCCCGGGCGCCTTCGCCGCCGCCGCCAGCCGGTCGATCAGGGCGTGCACGCCGTCGAGGCCCACGTTGGCGTAGGCGATGCGCAGGAACCCGTCGGTGCCGCCGAACGCCGGCCCCGGCAGGCAGCCGACGCCGTGCTCCAGCGCCAGGTGGCGCACCACGTCCCAGGCGGCGGCCTGCGGGAACGGGTGGCGCAGGTAGGCGAAGTAGGCACCCTGGGCGGCGATCGGCCAGGACGCCTGCCCGGCGAGGCCCGCGCGCAGGGCGTCGCCGCGGCGGTTCATCTCGGCGCGGTTCTCCTCCCGCCAGGCCGTGGTGGCGTCGAGCGCCCAGGCGAGGGCGAGCTGCGCCGGGCGCTGCGCGCAGACGTGCAGGCAGTCCAGCACCTTGGGCATCTCTGCGAGCAGCGCGTCCGGGCCGCACAGCGCGCCGACGCGCTGGCCGGGGACGGCGTAGGCCTTGGAGAAGCTGTACAGCTGGATCACGTGGGCGGGCCACTCGGGCGCGCGCAGGAGGTCGTGCAGTCGGGCCTGACCTTCGGGGAGGAAGTCGCGGTAGGTCTCGTCGAGGATCAGCCAGGCGCCGTGGGCCGTGCACACCGCGGCGATGTCGGCGATGGTGCCGGCGGGGCAGATCGCGCCGGTCGGGTTGCTGGGCGTGACCAGCACCACCGCGCGCACCGGGCGCCCGCCCGGCTCGGCGAGCAGGCGGGCCAGGGCGCGCGGATCGGGCACGAAGCCCTGGCCCTCGTCGCAGGGCAGCGGGCGGGCCTCGATGCCGAGCTGGCGCAGGGTCATCTCGTGGTTGAAGTACCAGGGCTGCGGCAGGACCACGGCGTCGCCGCGGCCGGCGATGGCGGAGACGGCGGCGAAGAACGCCTGGTTGCAGCCGGCGGTGATGGCGACGTTCTCCGCGCGCACCGGGGCGTCGTACAGCGCGGCGAGGTGGGCGGCGTAGGCGTCGCGCAGGCCGGGCTCGCCGAGGATGGCGCCGTAGCGGGCGTTGGCCGGGGTGGCCGCCTCCCGGGCGAGGCGGTCGAGCAGCGCCGGGGGCGGCGGGTAGCCGGGGACGGCCTGGCACAGGTCGATCGGCGCGCCCTGGCGGCCGTCGTACTCGCGCATCCAGCCCTGCACGGCGGGGATCGGCGGGGCGCTGGTCGCCACCACGAGGGGATTGAGGTGCATGGGGGTCCTGTGGCGGGGCCTGGCCGTCCGTCCGGCGACGGGTGGTGATCCGCGATCGGGCGCGGCCCGAAAAGACAAGGCTGCGTGAGGCACTGGGCTGCACGCGGCGGGATGGGCCTGCGCCCGATCTCCTCCTCCTTGCGCTCGGCCGGCGGGACCCGGCGTGTGCAGGCCTCCTGCGTGCGCCGGGGAGCCCCGGGGCGCGCCCGGGGCGGGGATCGGGGCGGGGATCGGGGCGGGGATCGGGGCGGGGATCGGGGCGGGGCCTCAACCCTGCCTGTCTCGCCGGCGACGCGCCGCGACCACGGCATCGATCGACCCCGGAGCGGTTGTAACAACGGGACGAAACACGTTCAGAAAATAAGATTTCCGATCCATAAAACATAGAATCGGGTCGTAAATAACATAGGTGGCGAGTCGCTGACCTGTGTTGCTGTTGCTGCTCGTAACGTGTTGTCGCGGCGTGTTGCCGGCGGCAAAGAAGTTCACGACGCCGGTGAACCGCCGAAGCGGTATCCTGCTATGTCTTGAGGCGGCACCCATCGAATTCCTCGACGGGCTGGTTGTCATGGAGCAGGCAAGATGACGTTTGTTGATCGGCTGTCGGCTCAGCCCCGGATGCTGGCCGACCGGGAGAGCCGGCACGGATTCCTGGATTTTCCCCGCGAGGTCGGCCGCGAAGGCGGTCCCGGGGGCGGCTACCGCAACCTGAGGCTGCGCATCGACGAGGGGGCGAAGACCGCCTGGTGCCACATGCGGCCGGAGGGCCGGCCGAGCTACACCCACGGGCTGATCGCCGACCTGTACCGCATGCAGGACGAGCTGAGCCGGTGGTTCAACGAGCGCGCCGCCGCCGAGGGGCGGCCGGTGCAGTGGTTCGTCATGGCGTCCGACGTGCCCGGGATCTTCAACCTCGGCGGCGACCTCGCGCATTTCGCAGACCGCATCGAGGCGCGCGACCTGGCGTCGCTGCAGCACTACGGGCGGCTCGCGGCCAAGGGGGTGTTCCTGAACTCGACGGGGTTCGGGCTGCCGCTGGTCACGGTGGCGCTGGTGGCCGGCGACGCGCTGGGCGGCGGGTTCGAGCACGCCCTGGCCTGCGACGTGCTGGTGGCCGAGCGCTCGGCGCGGCTCGGGCTGCCGGAGATCCTGTTCAACCTGTTCCCCGGCATGGGGGCGTACAGCTTCCTCAGCCGCAGGATCGGGCGGGCGGCGGCGGAGGCGATGATCCTGTCCGGGCGGATCTACACCGGCGAGGAGCTGCACGCGGCCGGCGTGGTCGACGTGCTCGCCGAGGACGGCCAGGGCGAGGAGACGGTGATGGAGTACGTCGCCCGGCACGGCCGCAAGTACAACGCGTTCCACGCGATGCACCGCGCCCGCAAGTGCGTCAGCCCGGTGCGGCTGTCCGAGCTGCTGGAGGTGGTCGACATCTGGGCGGAGACGGCGATGGGGCTGACGCCCGCGGACCTGCGCAAGATGCTGCGCCTGGCCCATGCGCAGGACCGCAGGCTGGCGGGGGCTGCGGCGCCGGCGCGGCTGCGGGAGGCCGCGGGGTCCTGAGCCGGCCGCCGTGCGCGACCCGTGCCCGGGCGGGCGCGGGCCGGCGTGCG
>CAXSER010000096.1:0-8574 GCA_964236315.1 uncultured Acetobacteraceae bacterium
GGCCTCCCCCCCGACCGCCAGAACGACCGCCCAACGGACCGCCCGGCCGACCGCCCCCTGCTCGACCGCGACGTCGGCCTGCACCGCCACTGGCTCGACCCGACGATCCCCTTCGCCGCCACGCTGGCCGCCGCCGCCCACGGCCTGCTCGTCACCTCCGCGACCCTGCGCGACGACCCAGAGCAGGCCGCCGCCGAGCCCGCCTGGGCCGCCGCCGAGGCCCGCGTCGGCGCCACCCACCTCCCCTCGCCCCCGCTGCGCGCCGCCCTCGCCTCGCCCTTCGACTACGCCGCCCAGACCCGCTGCTACGTCGTCAACGACCTCGCGCCGAACGACCCCGCCGCCCTGGCCGGCGCCTACCGCGCCCTGTTCCAGGCCTCCGGCGGCGGCGGCCTCGGCCTGTTCACCGCCATCTCGCGCCTGCGCGCCACCCACGAGCGCATCGCCCCCGCCCTGGAGGACGCCGGCATCCCGCTGCTCGCCCAGCACGTCGACGCCATGGACAACGCGACCCTGATCGACGTCTTCCGCTCCGAGGAGCACTCCTGCCTGCTCGGCACCGACGCCATGCGCGACGGCGTCGACGTCCCCGGCCGCGCGCTGCGCCTGGTCGTGTTCGAGCGCGTCCCCTGGCCCCGCCCCGACATCCTGCACAGGGAGCGCCGCCTGCACCTCTCCGGCGGCGACACCACCGGCTTCGACGACCGCGAGGCCCGCCTGCGCCTGCGCCAGGCCTTCGGCCGCCTGATCCGCGCAGCCTCCGACCGCGGCGTCTTCGTCCTCCTCGACCGCCGCACCCCCACCCGGCTGCTCTCCGCCTTCCCCCCCGGCGTCGCCGTGCAGCGCGCCGGCCTCGCCGAGACCGTCGCCGGCGTCCGCGACTTCCTCGCCTGACGCCCCAGAAGCGTCACGCCGCGCAGGACGCCGCCACGAAAAAGCCATCAGATGTCACGGGTCGCGTGACGTGCCTTGTCACGCCGCGCGTGACATCCCGGCCGGAAAACCCCCGGTTGTCCTGTGCCGCGTGACGTCTTGAAGGCAGGCAAGCATGGGCTCCCCCTCCGCTGGCCATTCCAATGGCCCGAAGGGGGCCACCGGAACCTTTGGCCAGCTCCGCCCGAACCCGCAAAGGGTCCGAGAACCCTTTGATCCCTTGACCTAGGGAAGGCGATCCAAGGGCCCAGCCCTTGGCGGAGTTTGAGGCAGAGCCTCAACCTTGCTTGCTTCCCCACGCCCGGCCTTGCCATCCGTCCCCCCCGGAGGCACGGTCCGCCGCGTCACCCCGAGGAAGGCCCGGCCATGCTCGCTCGCGTAGGTTTCGACGCCCAGGAGGCCCTGATCTGCACGATGGTCCTGGTGGCTGCCGCCGAGGGTGGCATCTCCGACCGCGAGATCGGCGTCATGGCCGGCCTGGTGCAGACGCTGCCGGTGTTCCGCACCTTCACCACCCCCCAGCTCGAGGCCGCGACCGAGGCCACGATCAACCTGCTCGGCGAGGAGGACGGCCTGGCCCACGCCGGCAGCCTGATCCGCGACGCCCTGGAGCCCCGCCTGCGCGAGACCGCCTACGTGCTGGCCTGCGAGGTGGTCGCCGCCGACGAGGTGCACGGCCAGCGCATCCTGCAGATGCTGGAGTTCGTGATGGGCGAGCTGCGCCTGGACCCGCTGGTCGCCGCCGCCATCGAGCGCGGTGTCCGCGCCCGCTACCAGCAGGTCGAGCGCAACAGCTAGAAGCAAGGCCAGAGGCGCTGCCTCTGGACTCCGCCAAAGGCTGCGCCCTTGGAACGCACCCCTTAAGGAAGCCGGTCCAGGGTGGCTCGCCCTGGCGGGTCCAGGGCAGGGCCCTGGCCTTGCTGCCCTGCCGCTGCAACGGACCCTCCCCGTCGGCGTTTTGCCCCCGAACCAGGAGCGACCCCATGTCCGACAACGCAGCGTCCCCCGAGCTTGGCGACACCGTCGACGAGGTCCAGGGCATCTTCCCGAACGACGACTCCATCCAGGCCGCGATGAAGCGCCTGCTGGGCAACGGCTTCGACCGCGCCGAGCTGTCCCTGCCCCGCACCAGCCCGAGCAGTGCCACCGCGACCCCGAACCAGGGCGCCGAGAACCCGACGACCGAGGAGGACCGCCGCCAGATCCGCACGCTCGGCGCCAGCACGCTCGGCGTGGGCGCGGCGATGGCGGCGGCCGGCGTGGTGGTGGCGACTGGCGGCGTGGCGCTCGCGGCGGTGGGTGCGGCTGCTGCGGGCGGCCTGCTCGCGGGTGGTGCCGTGGAGGGTGCGACCAGCGCGTCTGCAGCGTCCGAGCGCAGCGACCGCCAGGCCGCCGCCGACGTGGGCCAGCTCATCCTGGCCGCCCACGTCGCCGACCCGGAGAAGCGCCAGCGCGCCGAGACCATCATGCGCGAGTGCGGCGCCACCCGTGTCGAGGCGGTCCGCCGCACCGACGCCGCGGTGGACGGCCTGGACTCCTCCGGCTGGACTGGCTGAGCCCCGAAACACGAAGGGCCGCCGGCTTCTCAGCCGGCGGCCCCGATCGTCAAGCCGGCGTGGTGTTCAGGCGAGGCGGAGGTTGGTCGCGGCGGCCTTGCCGCGCTCCATCTCGACCTCGTAGCTCACCTTCTGCCCGTCATTGAGGCCCTGGAGCCCGGCAGCCTGGACCGCCGTGATGTGCACGAACACGTCCTTGCCGCCGTCCTGCGGCATGATGAAGCCGAAGCCCTTGGTGGCATTGAACCACTTGACCGTACCAGTCGCCATTGTCGAAATCCCTTGTCGCGCGCAGGAGTCCCGCGCCATCGGCTATTGTGTCGAACACCGTGCCCCGGACGCCATCCTGGGTGGTGCATTCGTCCGGTTCGGACGCCACGGGGCGGCGCGCCGGCCGGTGAAACCCTGGCGGCGCTGCCGCCTTCGGCTCAGGCCAGCTTGAGGTTGGTCGCTGCGGCCTTGCCGCGCTCCATCTCGACCTCGTAGCTGACCTTCTGGCCGTCATTCAGGCCCTGCAGGCCCGCAGCCTGGACCGCCGTGATGTGCACGAACACGTCCTTGCCGCCGTCCTGCGGCATGATGAAGCCGAAGCCCTTTGTGGCGTTGAACCACTTGACCGTACCTGTCGCCATAACCCTGCTTCCTTCTCGTGCGCGCCGGCGCCGCGTCCCTGCGACATCCGCCACGCCGCCGCCCGTCTGTACGGTCGGCCATATGCTCGCGCAGAACGGCCCGCCGAACGGCGTGCCGATCCCGCAAATTCCTGTGCTGGCTGTTCGGTCCCGCCCTCAGAGCGGGCGGAGGTTGGTCGCGGCAGCCTTGCCGCGCTCCATCTGGACCTCGTAGCTGACCTTCTGGTTCTCGTCGAGACCGCGAAGGCCGGCCGCCTGGACCGCGGTGATGTGCACGAACACATCCTTGCCGCCGTCCTCTGGCATGATGAAGCCGAAGCCCTTGGTGGTGTTGAACCACTTGACTGTGCCGGTGGCCATTCTCAGTCACTCTCCGTCGTTGGCGCCATGCCGCGTCACGCGACACGTCAGACAACCGGGCCGCTGGACGACTTGAGGCACCCGAGTGACGGAAGCGCAGCAAGGCAAGCCAAGACGTCGATTGCCGGGGTATGGGGTCAGAAATTACCGTCCGAGTCAATCGTCTTCGCATCCAGAACGACCCGGATCTGGCCCGCTCGCGAAGCCGGCATCGCACGCACCCGACCCGGACCCGGATACCTGCCGTGGCGCGCACGAAAAAGGGGCGGGCCCGCGGGCCCGCCCCTCCCTTCGCCAAGCCGCGTGGGTGGATCAGAAATCCATGTCGCCCATGCCGCCCATGCCGCCGCCGCCGCCCGGCATGCCGCCGCCGCCGGACTTCTTCTCCGGCTTCTCGGCGATCATCGCCTCGGTGGTCACCAGCAGGCCGGCGACCGAGCCGGCGTTCTGCAGGGCCGAGCGCACGATCTTGGTCGGGTCGATGATGCCCGCCGCGACCATGTCCTTGTACTCGCCGGTCTGCGCGTCGAAGCCGAAGTTGTAGTCGCCATTCTCCAGCACCTTGCCGGCGATGACGGCACCGTCCTCGCCCGCGTTCTCGGCGATCTGGCGCAGCGGCTGCTGGATCGCCTTGCGCACGATGTCGATGCCGAACTTCTGGTCCTCGTTGGCATACTTCAGGCCCGCGAGCGTCAGGCTGGCCCGCGCCAGCGCCACGCCGCCGCCCGGGACGATGCCCTCCTCGACGGCCGCGCGCGTCGCGTGCAGAGCGTCGTCCACGCGATCCTTGCGCTCCTTCACCTCGACCTCGGTGCTGCCACCGACGCGGATGACGGCCACGCCGCCGGCGAGCTTGGCCAGACGCTCCTGCAGCTTCTCGCGGTCGTAGTCCGAGGTGGTCTCCTCGATCTGCGCGCGGATCTGGCTGCAGCGGCCCTGGATCTCGGTCTTCTCGCCGACGCCCTCGATGATCGTCGTGTTCTCCTTCTCGATCATCACGCGCTTGGCGCGGCCGAGCATCTGGAGCGTCACGTTCTCGAGCTTGATGCCCAGGTCCTCGGAGATCACCTGGCCGCCCGTGAGGACGGCGATGTCCTCGAGCATCGCCTTGCGGCGATCACCGAAGCCCGGAGCCTTGACGGCCGCGATCTTCAGCCCGCCGCGCAGCTTGTTCACCACGAGCGTGGCCAGCGCCTCGCCCTCGATGTCCTCGGCGATGATCAGCAGCGGACGGCCCGACTGCACGACGCTCTCGAGCAGCGGCAGCAGCGGCTGCAGGCCCGACAGCTTCTTCTCGTGGATCAGGATGTAGGGCTGGTCGAGGTCGGCGACCATCTTCTCGGCGTTGGTGATGAAGTACGGGCTGATGTAGCCGCGGTCGAACTGCATCCCCTCGACGACGTCGAGCTCCGTCTGGATGCCCTTGGCCTCCTCGACGGTGATGACGCCCTCGTTGCCGACCTTCTGCATCGCCTGGGCGATCATCTCGCCGATCTCGGTCTCGCCGTTGGCGGAGATCGTGCCGACCTGCGCCGTCTCGGCGGGCGTCGTGATCTTGCGCGTCTGGCTCTTCAGCTGCTCGACGACCGCGTTCACGGCGGCGTCGATGCCGCGCTTGAGGTCCATCGGGTTCAGGCCGGCCGCGACGCCCTTGGCGCCCTCGCGCACGATCGCCTGCGCCAGCACGGTCGCCGTCGTCGTGCCGTCACCGGCCAGGTCGTTGGTCTTGCTGGCCACCTCGCGCACCATCTGCGCGCCCATGTTCTCGAACTTGTCGGCCAGCTCGATCTCCTTGGCGACGGTGACGCCGTCCTTGGTGATCCGCGGCGCGCCGAAGCTCTTGTCGATGACCACGTTGCGGCCCTTGGGACCCAGCGTGACCTTCACCGCGTCGGCGAGGATGTCCACGCCGCGCAGCATGCGGCCGCGAGCGTCGCCGCCGAACCGTACTTCCTTGGCTGCCATGTAAAAGGCCTTTCTTTCTGTGCGCCGTATGGCCCGAGGGAGCGTCCCCGGACCGGCGCCGCATCAACCCGCTCCGGATCGGATGACGGGCCGGGACGCATCGCTGCGCCCCCTGTCTCAGCCTCGGCCGGGGCACGAACCCCGGCCGTCCTCAACGCCAGGCCAGGGACGAACGCCCCCGGCCAGGCAGGATCAGGCCGCGGCCTTCTGGGCCGCGCCGCCCTCGATCACGCCCATGATGTCGGTCTCCTTCATGATGAGGAGATCCTCGCCGTCGAGCTTGACCTCGGTGCCCGACCACTTGCCGAACAGCACCCGGTCGCCCGCCTTCACGTCCGGCGGCACCAGGGCGCCGGCGTCGTTGCGCGCGCCGGCGCCGACGGCCACGACCTCGCCCTCCATCGGCTTCTCCTTGACGGTGTCGGGGATGATGATCCCGCCAGACGTCTTCTCCTCGGCGGTGAGCCTGCGAACCACGATGCGGTCGTGAAGGGGACGGAAATTCGCCATGCGGAGCATCCTCGACAACATCGGACCCGCGACACGCGCCACGGAGCCCGGATGGTGGATCTTGGCCGGGGGCGGGGCCCGCCGGCGGTTTGGCACTCCCGGGTCCTGAGTGCCAGGCCGGGTGTGCAGGAGACCTAGGGTGGCGCGCAGGCCAAGTCAAGCATCCGGCAGCACTCGCCTCACGAGAGTGCCAAACACTTGATATGAAACACGAATTGCAACCGGACCCGCCGCTGCGCCAGGATGCGGGAGGCCCTGCCCGCCCGCCGCCGGGCCGAACCCCACCCTAACGGGACACCGCGCACGGAGAATCGTCGATGACCCTGTCGCTGCAGCTGAAGGACTACCGGCTGACCACCGCCGAGATCCTCTACCGCCTGCCGGACCATCCGGCCGTGCTGCAGACCTACGTCTGGCAGGACCTCGACATCGCCCCCGCCTTCCCGGTGCTCGGCGGCTTCCTCGCCTTCTGGCAGCGCGAGATCGAGGGCAGGCTGCACTCCGTCCGCGTCGCCAGCGCCAGCCTGGTCGGCCCCGCACGCTGGCACACGGTCACCGACCGCTTCCAGCTGCACTAGCCGCCCGCGCCCCCGGCAACAGCACCGTCGAACCGAAGCCGCCCGGGACCGTTGCCCCGCGACAGCCCGAGGGGCGCCCGATGTCCTGCCTGACGCGCACCGCCGCCCTCGCCTGCTGCCTCCTGCTCGGCGCCTGCAACCTGCGCTTCGGCGAGCAGCCGCCCCTGGTCTCCGGCAACAGCCCCGCCAACGCCAACGGCGGCGCGAACGAGATGCCGCAGACCGTGGGCAGCCTGCCCCCGGGCGCCGAGGGCATCGGCCGGGGACCCAACGCCACGGCGCCGAACGACGCCTCGATCACCTTCGGCAGCGGACGCCGCTAGGAGGAGGCAAGGTCGAGGCTCTGCCTCGAGCTCCGCCAGGGCGAGCCGCCCTGGACTGGCTTCTCTAAGTGAGGCCGGTCCAGGGGCGGCTCGCCCCTGGCGGGTCTGGGCGTAGCTGGCCAGAGGTTCCGATGGCCCGCTTGGGCCATTGGAATGGCCTACTCTTCCTCCGGCTCCAGCCTCGCCCCGTCCAGCAGCGCCGCCCGCCGCTGCGCCGCCTGCTCCAGCGCCTCGCGCTCCGCCCTGGTCTGCCCGTGCACCACGCGGTTCTCCGCCGCCACCCGCGCCGCGGCTTCCCGGCCCCGCCGCTTGCGCTCCCGGTTCAGGTTCACGATCTCGCTCATCCCGCGACCGTGCCACGCCGCGACGCTGACCGCCACCCGGTCCGCCACGTTCCACGACCTGCACTTGCAGTTCATCGCGAACCACGCCAGCGTCCGGGCAGATCACCGGAGCCTGCCATGCGTTTCCTCCACAAGGCCCGCCTGGCCGCCGCCGCCGCCGCGCTGCTGGCCCTGTCCGCCGCCCATGCCAGGGCCGACGGCACCGTGCGCGTCGGCTACCAGAAGTACGGCACCCTGATCCTGCTCAAGGAGAAGGCCTGGCTCGAGCCCGCCCTGGCGAAGCTCGGCTGGACCGTGAAGTGGTCCGAGTTCACCAGCGGCCCGCAGCTGCTGGAGGCGTTCAACGCCGGTGCCCTCGATTTCGCCACCACCGGCGAGACCCCGCCGATCTTCGCCGAGGCCGCCGGCACCCCCCTGCTGTACGTCGGCACCGAACCCCCCGCGCCGAAGGGCGAGGCCATCGTCGTCCCCCCCGGCAGCACGATCACCAGCGTCGCCGAGCTGCGCGGCAAGCGCGTCGCCCTCAACAAGGGCTCCAACGTGCACGCCCTGCTGGTGCGCGCGCTGGAGGCCGCCGGCCTGCACTGGTCCGACATCACCCCGGTGTTCCTCTCGCCGCCCGACGCACGCAGCGCCTTCACCGGCGGGCGCGTCGACGCCTGGGCGATCTGGGACCCCTACCTCGCCTCCGCCCAGGCCGACACCGGCGCGCGGATCATCGCCGACGCCACCGGCCTGGTGCCCAACCACCAGTTCTACCTCGCCAGCCGCCCCTTCGCCGCCGCCCAGCCCGCCATCGTCCAGGCGATCCTGTCGCAGATCGCGACGCTCGACCGCTGGGCCGCCGCCACCCCCGCCGAGGTCGCGCCCCTGCTGGCCCACGGCGCCGGCCTGCCGGTCCCGACCGTGGAGATCGCGCTCGCCCGTCTGAGCTACGGCGTGGTGCCGATGGACCCCGCCATCGTGGCGCAGCAGCAGGCCATCGCCGACGAGTTCCACACGCTCCACCTGATCCCGACGCCGGTCGACGTCGCGAAGGACGTGTGGCAGCCGCCGTCCTGACAGGAAGGCCTGCCCTCCCCCGGCGCAGGCACCCGCCCCGGGCTCGCCGCCCCGGCCGCCGCGGGACGCTGCCATCGCGCGGCCAGGCGGGTCCCGGGCAGCCCGTGCGGCGGAACCGCGGGCGCGCTCCCGCCCCCCGAGGTCCGCCGCCAGGACGGCCGCCGCGGCGCGACATGTTCTGAAAACCTTCGTCACGCGGCGCCGCCCGGCCACCCGCTATCCTCGGGCCATGCGAACATCCCTGCGCCGCCTCGCCCCGGTCCTCGCGCTGCTGGCGTGCTGGAACGCCGCACTCGCCCTCGCGCAGACCG
>CAXSER010000097.1:0-8551 GCA_964236315.1 uncultured Acetobacteraceae bacterium
CCCGCCGGCGCCGCGCCCGCCCCCGCCGACCCCGCCTCGCGCCGCCCCGGCACGCCCGCCGGGCCCCGCTCGATCGTGCTCGTCGGCCTCATGGGCGCGGGGAAGAGCTCGATCGGCCGCCGCCTGGCGCTGCGCGTCGGCCTGCCGTTCCGCGACGCAGACGCCGAGATCGAGGCCGCCGCGCGCTGCACGATCGCCGAGCTGTTCGCCCGCTACGGCGAGGCCAGCTTCCGCGAGGGCGAGCGCCGCGTCATCGGCCGCCTCCTCGCCGGCCCGCCGCTCGTGCTGGCCACCGGCGGCGGCGCCTTCATGGACCCCTCCACCCGCGGCGCGATCCGCGCCGGCGCCACCAGCGTCTGGCTGCGCTGCTCGCTCGAGGTGCTGGCCCGCCGCGTCGCCGGCCGCTCGCACCGCCCCCTGCTGGCCAACGCCGACCCCGTCGCCACGCTGGCCACCCTGATGGCCCAGCGCCACCCCACCTACGCGGAGGCCGACATCATCGTAGACAGCGGCGAGGACAGCCCCGACGTCACCACCCGCAACGTGCTGCACGCGCTGGACGCCTGGCGTGCCCCGGAGCGCCTCGCGGTGCGCCTGTCCGCCGCGTCCTACGACGTGGTCGTGGGCGGCGGGCTGCTCGGGCGCGCCGGCGCGCTGCTGGCCCCGGTGCTGCCGCAGAAGCGCTGCGTGGTCGTCACCGACGCCACCGTGGCCGCCCTGCACCTGCCCGCCCTGCTCGCCGGCCTCGCCGACGCCGGCATCGAGGCGCACACCGTCGTCGTGCCCCCCGGCGAGACGTCCAAGGACCTGGCCACCTACGGCCGCGTCGCCGGCGAGGTCCTGCAGCACGGCGTCGAGCGCCGCACCACGGTGATCGCACTGGGCGGCGGCGTGATCGGCGACCTCGCCGGCTTCGTGGCCGCCAGCGTGCTGCGCGGCCTGCCCTTCGTGCAGGTGCCGACCACCCTGCTCGCCCAGGTCGACTCCAGCGTCGGCGGCAAGACCGGGATCAACACCGCGCAGGGCAAGAACCTGCTCGGCGCCTTCCACCAGCCGCTCATGGTGCTCGCC
Organism: uncultured Acetobacteraceae bacterium; assembly: GCA_964236315.1. GTDB lineage: Bacteria > Pseudomonadota > Alphaproteobacteria > Acetobacterales > Acetobacteraceae > CAXSEF01. The sequence goes on from CAXSER010000097.1 coordinate 1,072, forward strand.
GACACCGCCACCCTCGCCACCCTGCCCGTGCGCGAGCTGCGCGCCGGCTACGCGGAGATCGTCAAGGCCGGCCTGATCGCCGATCGCGCGCTCTACGCCTGGTGCGAGGAGCACGCCCCCGCCCTGCTCGCCGGCGACCCCACGGCCCAGGCCGAGGCGGTGCTGCGCGCCTGCGCCTTCAAGGCCCGCGTCGTCGCCGAGGACGAGCGCGAGGAGGCCGCCTCCGACGGCCGCGCCCTGCTCAACCTCGGCCACACCTTCGCCCACGCCCTGGAGCGCGAGACCGGCTACGGCCAGGGCCTGCTGCACGGCGAGGCCGTCGGCCTCGGCCTGTGCCTCGCCTTCTCGCTCTCCGCCCGCCTCGGCGTCTGCCCCCCCGCCGAGGCCGCTCGCGTCGCGGCCCACATCGCCTCGACCGGCCTGCCCGCGCACGTCGACGCCCTGCCCCGCCGCCACTCCGCCGCCGCCCTGGTCGCCCACATGCAGCGCGACAAGAAGATGCGCGACGGACGCCTCGCCTTCGTCCTCGCCCACGGCATCGGCCAGGCCTTCACCAGCCGCGACGTGCCGGCCGAGGCGGTCGTCGCGACGCTGCTCGACTCCGGGTGCGACGCCTGAAGCAAGCAAGGTTGAGGCGCTGCCTCAAACTCCGCCAGGGCGAGCCGCCCTGGACCGGCTTCCCCAAGTAAGGCCGGTCCAGGGGCGGCTCGCCCTTGGCGGGTCCGGGCGTCGCTGCCAAAGGTTCCGACGATCCGCCTGGATCGTTGGAATGGCAGCGGCGGGAGAGCCCGGCCTTCCTTGCCGACCCACCCTAAGCCGCCGGCCGCGCGCCGCGCCGCAGCTCGTCGCGGATCTCCATCAGCAGCGTCTCTGTGGTGGTCGGCGGCAGCGTCTCGTCGGCCTCCTTGCGCCGCTGCATCGTGGACAGCAGCTTGACGATGCCGAACACCGCCGCCGCCACGATGACGAACGAGATCACCGCGTTGAGGAACACGCCGACGTTGAGCGTGACGTCGCCCTTGGCCGCCGCCTCCGCCAGCGTCGCCGCCGGCGCGCCCTTGAGCACGACGAAGATGTTGCTGAAGTCGATGCCGCCGACCAGCAGCCCGATCAGCGGCGTGAAGATGTCCTTGACCAGGCTCTGCACGATCGCGGTGAACGCCGCGCCGATGATGATGCCGACCGCGAGGTCCACCACGTTGCCGCGCATGATGAAGGCGCGGAACTCGGACAGGAGGCCCGGTGCCTTGAAGCGCGTCGCGTTGATCGGCAGCGCCATGGGACTCGTATCCTCCTGTTGCGATCCCGACACTAGAGGAAGGCGGCCGCCGCGTGGCCACCTTCCTCGGCCGCCCGCACGCGCGGCCGCGGACCCCGGCTCCGGCCATCGCCGCGCCACCCGGCGCGACGCACGAAAGGATCGCACCATGACGAAGCCGTTGCGCGTCGGGATCATCGGCGCGAGCGCCACGGGTGGCTGGGCGCGCGACGGGCACGTGCCCGCGGTGCAGGGCCTCGACGGCCTGGAGCTGGTCGCGGTCGCGACGAACGGCCAGGCCACCGCGGACGCCGCCGCCCGCGCCTACGGCGTCCCCGGCTTCGCCAGCGGCATGGCGCTGGTGCAGGCCGAGGGCATCGACCTCGTCGCCGTCACGACCCGCGTGCCCGACCACCGCGCGCTGGTGCTCGCCGCCCTCGCCGCCGGACGGCACGTCTACTGCGAGTGGCCGCTGGGCCTCGACGTCGCCCAGGCCGAGGAGATGGCGCAGGCCGCGCAGTCGGCGGGCGTGCACGCCGCGATCGGCCTGCAGCTCCGCGCCAGCCCGGTCGTGCGCCGTGCCCGCGCGCTGGTCGCCCAGGGCGCGCTCGGCCGCGTGCTGAGCGCGGGCGTCTTCTCCGCCACAGCCGGCTTCGGCCCGGACGTCCCCGCGCCGTACCTCTACCTGGAGGAGCCGGGGAACTTCGCGAACCTCGTCACCATCCAGGGCGCCCACACCACGGACCTCGCGATCGCGGTCGCCGGCGCCCTGGCCGACGCCAGCGCCCTGGCCACGACCCAGTATCCCGAGATCCGCGCCGGCGAGCACGGCGAGCCCCGCCCGCGCACGACCTTCGACCACCTGCTGCTGCAGGCCCGCCTGACCAACGGCGCCGCCCTGTCGGTCGAGGTGGCCGGCGGCCGCCCGCCCGAGACCCCGTTCCACCTCGAACTTGTGGGCGAGAAGGCCACCCTCGCCCTGGCCGGAGGCGCCGCGCGCGGCTTCCAGTCGGGCCGGCTGACGCTCTCGCTCGACGGCGTGGCGCAGGCCGTGGACGAGGGCGAGCTGGCGGGCCTGCCCGACGCGGCCGCCAACGTGGCCGGCGTCTATGCCGGGCTGCGCGACGACATACGCGACGCCACCGCCCACACCCCCGGCTTCCGCCACGCGGCGAGGCTGACCCGCCTGATCGAGGACATCCTGGCCTCCTCGCGCGAGGGCCGCAGGATCAAGGCGACGGGCTGGCCTGAGCCGTGACGCCGACCACAGGAAGGAACAGCAAGCGTGTTCCTTCCTGAGAGAGAGAACCAGGGAACTTTCGTCCACAGGAAGCGGAAGCCAGCCCGGCCTCCCCTGATCCCATGGGCAAGGTCTTCTTGCTTCTTTTTCTTCAGAAGAAGAAGACGCCTGCCTTCCCACGCACCCACCGCCCGCTACACTCCGCCCGAGACGTAGGCGCGCAGGCTGTCGACCTCGTGCGCCTGCTGTTCCAGCCGTGTCTTGACGATGTCGCCGATGCTCACCAGCCCTGCGAGTGCGCCGTCGTGCAGCACGGGCAGGTGGCGCACGCGGTTGGCCGACATCAGCGTCATCGCCTCCTCGACCGTGGTGGACGGCGTCACGGTGACGAGCGTGGACGTCATCAGCTGCGCCGCCGTCATCTCCAGCGTCGCCGCCCCGTCGCGCGCCAGGACGCGCACGATGTCGCGCTCGCTGACGATGCCGAGGAGCTGCCCTGCGGTGTCGAGCACCAGCACCGCGCCGATCCTGCGCGTGGCGAGCAGCCCGGACACCGCGGCGATGCTGTCGCTGGGCGAGACGTGGGCGACCTCCGCCCCCTTGTGCTTGAGGATGCAGGCGACCGTCATGGCTTCCTCCCGGCTCTCGTGGACAATCCACGACCATGCGCCACAATCCGCCACGCGTTCAACGGGTCGGTTCGCACCTGCACAAGATCATGCCACGACCGTTTCTTGGCCGTGACTGGCGCGGCGCGAACCCCTGCCGCCTTCTACTCAGCCGCCTGCTGGGCGGCACTGCCGGCAAGCTGCGTCGCGACCAGCTCGGCGAACCGGCCGCGGCGGGCGAGCAGCACGTCGAAGCTGCCGCGCTCGACGACCTCGCCGCCCTCGAACACCAGGATCACGTCGGCGTCGCGCACGGTGGACAGTCGGTGCGCGATGATGAACGTCGTGCGCCCGCGCATCAGCGCCGTCATCGCCCGCGACACCCGCGCCTCGGTCGCGGCATCCAGCGCGCTGGTCGCCTCGTCGAGCACCAGGATCGGCGGGTTCTTCAGCGCCGCGCGCGCGATCGCCAGGCGCTGGCGCTGCCCGCCGGACAGCGTGGTGCCGCGCTCGCCGACCACGGTGTCGTAGCCGTTCGGCTGGCGCACGATGAACTCGTGCGCGTCGGCCAGGCGGCAGGCGCGCTCGACCTCCTCGTCGCTGGCGTCGGGCGCGCCGATGCGCAGGTTCTCGATGATCGAGCGGTTGAACAGCATGCTCTCCTGGAACACCACGCCGATCGAGCGGCGCAGGCTCTCGATGCTGACCTCGCGCAGGTCCTGCCCGTCGATGCGGATGCTGCCCTCGACCGGGTCCCAGAGCCGCTGCAGCAGGTTCATCGCCGTGGACTTGCCCGCCCCGGTCTGGCCCACGAGCGCCACCGACATGCCGGGCCTGGCGACGAAGCTGACGTCGTTGAGGATGCGCGGCCCGCCGGGATAGGCGAACGCCACCCCCTCGAACTCGACCTCGCCGCGCGGCGCCGCCAGCTCCGGCGCCCCCGGCCTGTCCGGCACCGAGCTGCGCGCGTCGAGCACCTTGAAGAACTCGGCGAGCCCCGGCGCCTGCATGAACAGCCGCGAGGAGAACGCGACCGCGGACTCCAGCCGTCCGATCAGCAGGGTCGCGAACCCCATGAACGAGACGATCTCGACGATGGTCGCCTTGCCCTCCAGGTGCAGCAGCGTGCCGATCAGCACGATCGAGATCACGGCCAGCGTGGAGGCCGCGCGGGTCAGCACGTTGACCATCGCCCACCAGTTGAGCACCGGGAACTGGTGGCGGATCACCTGCTCCATGATCTGCCCGAAGCGCCGGCTCTCGGCCGCCAGCCTGCCGAAGGACTGCACCACCATGACGTTGGCCAGCGCGTCCTGCGCGGTGCCGGCGAGCGCGCCCTGGTACTGCTCGGCCTGCTTCTGCCCCGCCTCCGTGCGCCGCACGACCACCAGCGTGAGCGCCACGAACAGCACCACCAGCACGACGAGCGATAGCGACAGCCGCCAGTTCATCAGCATGGTGATCGGCAGCAGCACGATCACCGCGACGTAGGTGGCGAGCTGCTCGCGGAAGAACTGCAGCCACACCGAGAACAGCGCGTCCGAGCCGCCGAGCATGATCTTCATCAGCCGCCCGGAGTGGCTGTCGCCGTGGAACGACAGCGGCAGCGAGATCACGTGGCTGAAGCACCGGCTCATCGCCGCGAGCCGGTTGCGGTGCGCCATCCGCTCGGCGTGCAGCGCGACCAGCATGTTGGCGCCGATCCCCGTGGCGCCGACCGCGAGCCACACCAGGATCAGCGTCGCCGCCCTGTGCCACAGCTCGTCGTGCGGCAGCCGGTCCGAGGCCGACAGCAGCCCGACCACGCGGCCGAACAGCAGCGGGTCGAGGAACTGCAGCCCGGCGACGACGATGTTGGCCAGACCCAGCGTGATCGCGAGCCGGCGGTCGCCCGCCAGCAGCCCGAGCACGCGTCGGTAGATCTGCAGGACGCTCATTCGACCATTCCCTCCCCCGCCGCGCCCCCTGGCGAGCGGCCGCCGCGCGCGCACAGCCATACGGCACGATCGCGACCGGACGAAGGCGTAAAGCGGCCGCCGCGCCGCGCCCTCAGCACGCCTGCGCCACCAGCATCCGCGACGGCCGCACGAACTCCTCCTGCGCCGCCACCAGCGCGATCTCGCGCCCCCCCGAGCGCAGCGTCTCGCGCAGCATCCCCGCGACCGAACTGGCCGCCCGCTCCAGCGCACGGCGCGCCGAGCCCTCCCTGAGCATGTGGAACAGGAACAGCGCCGCGATCGCGTCCCCCGCCCCGTTGACCGCCAGCGGCAGCCGCTCCGTGCGCAGCCGCCAGCACCCGTCCGCCCCCGCCGCCAGCAGGTCCAGCGCGTCGCCCGGCGTGTCCCCCCCGTCGAGGCTGGTCACCAGCACCGCCGGCGCGCCCTCCGCCATGCGCCCCCGCAGCGCCGCCGCCGCCGCCGCCGCGGCGTCCACGCTGGCGCACCCCATCCCCGACAGCAGCTCCAGCTCGAAGCGGTTCGGCGTGAGGATGTCGGCCGCCGGCACCGCGCGCTCGCGCAGCAGCTCGGCGATCCCCGGCCGCACGTACACGCCCGTGTCCGTGTCGCCGATCACCGGGTCGCAGCAGTACAGCGCCGCCGGGTTGGCCACCCGCACCCTGCGCACCGCGTCCAGCACTGCCTCCCCCGTGCCCGCGTCGCCCATGTAGCCCGACAGCACGGCGTCGCACCCGCCCAGCACGCCGCGCGCCTCGATGCCGTCGACGAGCGCCGTGACCGCCTCGGGCGCGAACACCTGCCCGGTCCAGTGGCCGTAGCCGGTGTGGTTGGAGAACTGCACCGTGTTGACCGCCCACACCTCCGCGCCGAGCCGCTGCAGCGGGAACATCGCGCTGGCGTTGCCGACATGGCCGTAGGCGACCCAGGACTGGACGGAGAGGATGTTCATGCCCGCGATCCTGGCACGGCCCCGGGCCAGGCGGCGACAGGCAAGGCCAGGGCTCTGCCCCATGCCTCAAGACGGGACCCGCCAGGGGCAGCGCCCCTGGACCGGCACACGAAAGGCGCAGGGGGACTCCGCCCCGAATCCCAGGTTTCCAAAGGCCCGGCCTTTGGCGGGTCCAGGGCAGAGCCCTGGCCTTCCTTCCTTTCAACCCCCCAGGCTTGAGCTTGCGCCGCGAAAGGCGTTCAACCCTGCGCGCAAGGGCCGCCTTGCCCACACAGGAGACGCCGCGCCATGGCCCGCCCCACGCCGCTGCTGTTCCAGCCGATCGCCTTCCGCTCCGTCACCGCGCGCAACCGCGTCGCCGTGGCGCCGATGTGCCAGTACAGCGCCACCGACGGCCTCGGCTGGGACTGGCACGTCCAGAACCTCGGCGCCAAGGCGGCCGGCGGCGCCGGCATCGTGTTCACCGAGGCGACCCACGTCTCCGCCGACGCCCGCATCACCCACGGCTGCCTCGGCCTGTGGACCGACGAGCAGCAGGCCTTCGCCGCCCGCCTGGCCGCGATCATCGCGCACTGCGGCGCCGTGCCCGCCATGCAGATCGCCCACGCCGGCCGCAAGGCCAGCAGCCAGCGCCCCTGGGAGGGCGGCAAGCCGATCCGCCCCGAGGACGGCGGCTGGCTCCCCTGCGCCCCGAGCCCGCTCGCGATCAGCGACGACACCGTGACCCCCCACACCCTCACCGAGCCCGAGATCGCCGACATCGTCGCGCAGTTCGCCGCCACCGCGCGGCGCGCCCGCGAGGCCGGCTTCCGCATCGTCGAGCTGCACGCCGCCCACGGCTATCTCCTGCACAGCTTCCTCTCGCCCGCGTCGAACACCCGCAACGACCGCTACGGCGGCGACCTCGCCGGCCGCGCGCGCATGCTGATGGAGACCATCGACGCCGTGCGCGCCGAGTGGCCCGACGACCTGGCGCTGTTCGTGCGCCTGTCCTGCGTCGACTGGGTCCCCGGCGGCCTGGAGATCGCCGAGACCGTCGAGCTGGCCCGCCTGCTCAGGGCACGCGGCGACGTCGACCTGCTCGACTGCTCCGCCGGCGGCCTGTCCCCCGCCCAGCAGATCCCCTCGCTCTACCCCGGCTACCAGGTGCCGTTCTCCGAGGCGGTGCGCGCGACCGGCATCCCCACCGGCGCCGTCGGCCTGATCCGCGACCCCGAGCTGGCCGCCGAGATCGTCGCCAACGGCCGCGCCGACCTGGTGTTCGTGGCCCGCGCCGTGCTCGCCGACCCGAACTGGACCAACCACGCCGCCCGCGCCCTCGGCACCGCCGCCGCCATACCGCCGCAGTACCAGCGCGCGGTCCCCGGCTGAATGGTCCCCGCACTCCGCCCGCGCCCCGACGCGCCGCCTGACGTGCAGGGCTGGCGCCGTCCGCTGTCCGTGCGGGCCCGGGCCGGGCTGGCCGCC
>CAXSER010000098.1:0-8486 GCA_964236315.1 uncultured Acetobacteraceae bacterium
CCGCCACGTGCGCCGGTCCAGGGGCGGCTCCCTCCGGTGGCCCTTCCAACGATCCGCTTGGATCGTTGGAATGGCAGCGGAGGGAGGACCCAGCCTTGCTTCCTGCCCCTCAGTCCTCCACCCGCCCCCTGAGCCGCTTCGTGGTGGACCGTATCGCCTTGCCCTCCAGCCGCCGCCGCTTCTCCCCAAGCGACGGCCGCGTCGCCCGCCGCGCCACCACGGGCTCCGCCGCCTCGCGCAGGATCTCCACCAGCCGCCCCACCGCGTCCTCGCGGTTGCGCTCCTGCGAGCGGAACCGGCTGGCCGCGATCACCACGACCCCCTCCAGCGTCAGACGCCGCCCCGCCAGCCGCTGCGCCCGCACCCGCACCCGGTCCGGCACCGACGGCGAGCCGCGCAGGTCGAAGCGCAGCTGCACCGCGCTGGCCACCTTGTTGACGTTCTGCCCGCCCGGCCCAGACGCATGGATGAAGCGGAACACCAGCTCCCCCTCGTCCAGCGAAAGCCCGGGCGCATACGAGATCGGCATCGGCCCTACCGTTTCCACCGCGCACGACCCCGCGCCACCCGGCGCCGGACCGATTCCCGCCGCCCCCCGGGCCGGCCGGCAGCCCGCCCGCGCGTCAGGCCGCGTCGTCGCGCCTGTCGCGGACCTTCACGTAGGCGAGCTGGGCGTGGCTGTCGCAGTACGGCTTGCCCGCCATCGACTCCGCGTCGCAGAAGCGGAACGAGCGCGTCCCCGGCTCGCCGATCGGCCAGCAGCACGCGACGACCCGCATCCGCCGCGGCGAGGCCACCGGCCGCAGCGCCGGCACCACCCGCACCGCCGTCCTCGGCGTCTCCGCCACGGCCGGCCTCGGCGCGCCCTCTGCCACGACCTCCACGACCGGAATCACCGCCGGCCGCGCCACCGCGACCGGAGCCACCTCCGCCGGAGCCACCTCCGCCGGAGCCACGGGGCGCGCCACCGGCACGGCCGCGCCGCTCGCCGCCGGCCCGGCATCGCGATCCACGAACCGCTCGCCCGCCCCTGCCATCGGCAGCGAGCCGTCCGCCAGCGCCATCGACGGCAGCGTCGGCCCGGTCGCACGACGCGGCGCAGCCACGGAAACGACCCCGCGCCGGATCGGCGACGGCCGCGCCGGCAGCACCAGGCGGTGCGCCTTGCCGACCACCGCGTTCTTGGTGACACCGAGGCGCCGCCCGATCTCCGCCGTGGACAGCCCCTCGTCCCAGAGGGCGCGCAGGCTCAGGATGACGGCGTCGGTCCAGTCCATCTGGTGTACTCCGGGCTGCTGCGACCACTATATGCGGTGCAGACTACCGGAGCGTGAACGGCTTCTCAACGCGCCGAACACAGAAACTTGTGGACAACCCTGGGGAGAACCACAAGATTTAGTGGCAATACCCTCGAACAACCCCAACCCCGTCCATCAGGCCACGCCACCGACGCCGCAAGGGCGCCCGCAGCGGGCCGACGCTCAGCCGTGGTGGACGGTGGTCGTCTCGCGCGTCGTCGTGCTGCCGGCGGCCACTGTCGGGCCGGGCGCCGCGATGGTGCCCGCGGGGCGGTCTGCGGTGGCCTCCATCGAGGCGTCGCCCTCGTCGGCCATGTTCTTCTTGAACGACTTGATGCCCTTGGCGAAGTCGCCCATCAGCGAGCTGACCTTGTTGCCGCCGCCGAACAGCACCAGCACAACCGCCAGCACGATCAGCCAATGCCAGATGCTCAGGCTTCCCATGTCCACTCTCCACAGCAAGGGCCAATCGCGCGGCCACGCCCCCGGCAGATGGCGCACGCCCGGGGCAAAGGCAAGTGCGGCAGGAAGGAAGGCAAGGTCGAGGCTCTGCCTCAAACTCCGCCAAGGGCTGGGCCCTTGGATCGCCTCTGCCTAAGGGAGGGCGGTCCAGGGGCCCGGCCCCTGGCGGGTCCAGGGCAGGGCCCTGGCCTTTCCTTCAGCGCGTCTGCTGGATCGCCGACAGCAGCCACCGCCCCCCGCGCGAACGCATGAACGTCCACAGCTCCGTGACCGTGACCCGCTCCGTGGCGCTGCCGTCCACGACCCGCCCCGCCTGGTCCACCGTGACGTCGAGCATCGAGAACCGCATCGCCACCGTCGCGTACTCGCGCGCCCCCTCGGACCACGCCTCCGACAGGTCCCCCCGGTCCAGGTTCACCGCGGTGACGCTGTTGCGCACGCCCCGGCTCGCCTGCTCCGCGAGCTGCTCGCCGAAGTAGCTGACCATCTCCGGCGTCGCCAGCCGCTGCAGCCCGGCGATGTCGCCGCCCGACCACGCCGCCTGCACCTCGCGCAGCACCTGCTCGAACGCCTTGTAGTCCTGCGGCGTCACCGTCAGCGCCGCGCCGCGCCCCCCGGTCTGCCCGCCACCGGCCTGGCCCACGCCCGGCATCGCCGTCCGCGCCTGCGCGGCGCCCGAGCGCATCATGCCCCCGAGCCCGCCCAGCGCGCCGCCAAGCCCGCCGCCGCCCATCCCGCCCACGCCGCGCCCGGCCAGCGCCGGCTGCCCGCCCGCGAAACGCCGGTACAGCCACCGCCCGATCAGCACCACGATCGCGATCTGCAGCAGCAGCCCGAGGAAGCTGAACCCGCCGTCCATGCCGCCGAACATCCCGTGCCCGAACAGCATGCCGCCGATCCCCGCCCCCACCAGGCCGCCGAGCAGCCCCGAGGTGAACATCCCCCGCCGCGACATCCCGCCCCCGAACGCCGGCTGCCCCAGCGCCGGCTGCGGCGCATACCCGGGGCTCGGCGCGTAGCCCGGGCTCGGCTCCGTGCGCGGCGCAAGGCTGCGCTGCATCGGCTGGGCCGCGAACGGCGCCACCGCGGTCGGCGGCGGCGCCGAATACGTGCGCGCCCCCCGGCTGCCGAACGAGCCGCCAAGGCCCGGCCGCGCCAGCGCCAGGCCCGGCGCCAGGGCCAGCATCAGGGCGACAACGGAGAGTGTGCGGCGCATCGGGGGAGTCCGTTCCAGTGACGCAGCGGATATGGGATGGCGCGGACGCCATTGCCACAGGCAAGGGCGCTGCCCTTGGACCCGCCAGGGGCGAGCCGCCCCTGGACCGGCCTCCTCAAGGGATGCGTTCCAAGGGCGCAGCCTTTGGCGGGGTCCAGGGGCAGAGCCCCTGGCCTTCCTTACGCTCCCGCCAGAGTCATCCCGTCGACCCGCACGCTCGGCGAATCCGTCCCCCGCCGGAACACCAGGTCGTCCGCCGGCCGCATCCGCGCGAACATCTCCACGAGGTTGCCCGCGATGGTGATCTCCGACACCGGCTCGGCCAGCGCCCCGTCGCGGATCATGAACCCCGACGCCCCGCGGCTGTAGTCCCCGGTCAGCCCGTTGATCGCCGAGCCGATCAGCTCGGTGACGAACAGCCCCTCGCGGATGTCGCCCATCAGCTCCGCCGGCGTCACGTCGCCGGGCGCCAGGTACAGGTTCGTCGACGACGGCGACGGCGGCCCGCCGGTGCCCCGCGCCGCATGCCCGGTCGTGGCCATGCCGAGCTGCCGCCCGGTCCGGCTGTCCAGCAGCCAGGTGTCGAGCACCCCGTCGTCCACGATCGCCCGCGTCGCCGTGGGCGTGCCCTCCCCGTCGAACGGCCGCGACCGCGACCCCCGCCGCCTGCGCGGATCGTCGATCACCTGGATGCCCCGCGCGAACACCTGCCTGCCCAGGCTGTCCTTGAGGAACGACGTCCCGCGCGCGATCGACGCCCCGTTGATCCCCGCGACCAGGTGCCCGATCAGGCTCCCCGCGCAGCGCGGATGGTACACCACGCTCAGCGTCGTCGTGCGCGGCCGCGTCGGGTTCAGCCGCGCCAGCGCCCGCTCGGCGGCGCTGCGCCCGATGCTCGCCGCGTCGTCGAGGTCCTCCAGATGCACGGCGGAATGGTAGTCGTAGTCGCGCTCCATCCCCGTCCCGGTCCCGGCCACCGCCGTTGCCGACACCGAATGCCCGGTGCGCACGTACGATCCCATGAACCCCGCCGACGTCGCGAGCCACACCCGCGTGCGCCCGTACCCCGCCTCGCCGCCCTCGGAGTTGGTGATCCCCGCCACCGAGCGCGCCGCATCCTCCGCCGCCGCCGCCCGCTCCGTCAGCGCCGCGACATCCGGCTCCGGCCCGAGGTCGCACAGCTCCAGCGCGTCGAGCCCCGACGGCGCCACGACCCGCTCCGCCAGCCCACCGTACGGGTCCTCCGGCACCACCTTCGCCATCGCCACCGCGCGCTGCGCCAGCGCATCGAAACGCGCCGGATCGAGGCTCGACGCCGACACGATCGCCGAGCGCCGCCCCACGAACACCCGCAAGCCCAGGTCGACGCCCTCGGCCCGCTCCAGATGCTCCGTCTGCCCGAGCCTGCGCGACACCGACACCGACGTCCCCGCGACGAGCACGGTGTCCGCCGCATCCGCCCCGGCCGCGCGCGCCCGCGCCATCAGCGCCGAGAGATGCTCCTCCGCCCGCCCCAGCGTGTCCGCCGGCGCCTGCAACGCGGCACTCATGCCGCGAGCCGATCGACGATGCTCGCCAGCCCCGGCACCTTCTCCGCCGGCCCCATCACCGCCAGCGTCGGCTTTCCGCGGAAGATGCGCGCCGCCGCCCGCTGCACGTCCGCGACCCCCACGGCGGCCAGCTTGGCCACCGTCTCCGCCGTGGGCACCGGCCGCCCGAACACCTGGATCTGCCGCGCGAGCTGCTCGCAGCGGCTGCCCGTGCTCTCCAGCGACATCAGCAGCGACGCCTTCACCTGCGCCCGCGCCCGGTCGACCTCGACTTGGCGCACCGTGGACTGCACCAGCCGCAGCTCCTCGATCGCCACGGGCATCAGCTCGCCCGCCTCCTTCTCCCCGGTCCCCGCGTAGATGCCGAACAGCCCCGAATCCATGAACGGCGCGTTGAACGAGTACACCGAATACACGAGCCCCCGCTTCTCGCGGATCTCCTGGAACAGCCGCGACGACATCCCCCCGCCGAGCAGCGTGGAGAGCAGCAGCGTCGGGTAGTAGTCCGCGTCCCCGTACGGCACCGACGGGAACCCCAGCGTGATGTGCACCTGGTCGAGATCGCGCTCCTCGCGGAACTCCCCGCCCGTGTACTGCCCGGCCGGCGCGTTGTGCGGCATCACCGCCGGCAGATCGGCAAAGTGCTCGCGCACGAGCCCGAGCACCTGCTCGTGCTCCAGGTTCCCCGCCGCCGCCACCACCGCGTTGCCCGCCGCATAGTGCCGCTTCATGTACCCGGCGATGCTGTCGCGCGACAGGTCGCGGATGATCGCCTCGGTCCCCAGCGTCGGCCGCCCCATCGGCTGGTCGCGGTACGCCGTCTCCTGGAAGTGGTCGAAGATGATGTCGTCGGGCGTGTCGTTCGCCTGGCCGATCTCCTGCAGGATCACGCCGCGCTCGCGCTCCAGCTCCTCCGGCGCGAAGGCGGAATGCGTCAGGATGTCGCCGATGATGTCGGCGCCCAGCGCCAGGTCCTCCTTGAGCATCTTGACGTAGTACGCCGTCTGCTCGCGCGCCGTGTAGGCGTTGATGTGCCCGCCCACGTTCTCCACCGCCTCGGCGATCTCGGCCGCGTTGCGCCGCGCGGTCCCCTTGAACGCCATGTGCTCGAGGAAGTGCGACACCCCGTTCTCCGCCGCCTCCTCGTTGCGCGTCCCCGTCGCGACGTACGCCCCGAAGCTCACCGTCTCGACGCGCTCCATGCGCTCGGTGACCACGGTGAGCCCCGACGGCAGCCGGGTGACGCGCACCGCGTCCGAGGCGCCCGGGGCGGCATCGGCGGCGGGCATCGAGGTCTCGGCGGCATCGGTCATGCGGCGTTCCTTCGTACGGAGGCGCGCACCAGCGCCTCGACGGCTGCGAGGTCTGCGGGCGCGCGGGCGAATCGTTCCTCGCGCTCATATAGGTCGGCCATGCGCGCCGGCAGCCCCGGCCTGCGCCCGACCGCGCGCTCCACCGCGTCGGGGAACTTCGCCCCGTGCGCCGTCGCCAGCGCGATCACCGGCAGGTGCGGCACAGGCAGCGCGCGCGCCGCCGCGATGGCGATGGCGCTGTGCGGATCGGCCGCGTAGCCGCACTCCGCGTCCAGCCGCCGCATCTCCTCGATCGTCCCCGCGTCGTCCAGCCTGAAGCCGTGGAACAGCGCCCCCGCCCGCTTCCACGCGACGTCGGGCACCGGCATCGTCCCCTGCGCCCGGAACGCCGCCATGCTGCGCGCCGTGGCGGCCGCGTCGCGGTCCAGCAGCTCGAACAGCAGCCGCTCGAAGTTCGAGCTGACCTGGATGTCCATCGACGGCGACAGCGACGGCTCCACGCCGCGCGCGCTCATGTCGTTGGCGTCGAGGAAGCGCACCAGGATGTCGTTGCGGTTGCTCCCCACGATCAGCCGGCTGACCGGCAGCCCCATGCGCCGCGCCACCCACGCCGCGAACACGTTGCCGAAGTTGCCCGTCGGCACGCTGAACGCCACCTCGCGCTCCGGCGCCCCCAGCGCCAGCGCCGAGTACACGTAGTACGGCACCTGCGCCGCGATCCGCGCCCAGTTGATCGAGTTGATCGCCGACAGCCGCATCTCCGTGCGGAACGGCGCGTCGGCGAACATCGCCTTCACCAGGTCCTGGCAGTCGTCGAAGGTGCCGGCGACGCCGATGTTGCCGATGTTGGGGGCAACCACCGTGGTCATCTGCCGCCGCTGCACCTCGCTGGTGCGCCCCTCGGGATGCAGCACCACCACGTCGATGCGCCTGCGGTCCCGGCACGCCTCGATCGCCGCCGACCCGGTGTCGCCCGACGTCGCGCCGACGATCGTCACCCGCTCGTCGCGCTCGCGGAGCACGTGGTCGAACAGCCGCCCGAGCAGCTGCATCGCCATGTCCTTGAACGCCAGCGTCGGCCCGTGGAACAGCTCCAGCGACCACAGGTTCGGCCCGAGCTGCACCAGCGGCGCCACCGCCGGGTGCCCGAACCCCGCGCCATACGCCTCGCGGCACATCCGCTGCAGCACCGCGAACGGCACGCTCTCGCCCACGAAGGGCTGCATCACCCGCGCGGCCACCTCCGCATACGGCAGCCCGCGCATCGCGCGCAGGTCGGCGGCGGACAGGGTCGGCCACACCTCTGGCACGAACAGGCCGCCATCCTCGGCCAGCCCCGCGAGGAGCACGCCGGCGAAGTCGCGCGCGGGGGCATGCCCGCGTGTGGAGATGTAGCGCATGGGGGCATCCTAGGGCGGGGCGGGGCAGGAAGGAAGCAAGGCCGGGCTCTGCCCGGACCCGCCAGGGCGAGCCGCCCTGGACCGGCCTTACTTAAAAGATGAGAACAGAACAGTCCGATCCGGTGCCAGTCGCCTCCAGCCCCACGGCTCTATCCTAAGCTCTTAATCGTCTTTTTAAAATCCTTCCTCAAAAATCTTCTCGAATCGATTCTACCGCTTGTGGCCACGTTCAGCGCGCACTCGCCATTGAACGCTGATGAGGTCTATTAACTATCACAGCGTCACACGGGCAGGCAGAGCCATGACGCGCAAGACATACGCGAGAAGAATAATCTAGTTTTCTGGCTATAATAGATGGAGTGGTGTTTGACTAAGAAAAATTGGGATCAGCGAGATTTTCCAAATGAGGGTGATCGGAACGACGATGCCGTTTACACTGCTGTCGGTCGTGCTCTGAGTTCTTGGGAATCCATTGAATTTTGGTTATCTCGCCTGTTTGGATTATTCGTCAGTACTGGTCCTGAGGAGCCAGCTATTAGGGGTTATGGGGCCATTCACGGTTTCGAAGCTAGGTTGACTATGGTCAAGGCAGCCGGTGAGGCATACTTCAATGTAGCAAGTCACACGCGACTTGGATGTAAGATTGACTTCAATCCATATAAAAGTAACTTTAAGGCGATGAGAATTCTTGTAAAAAATCTTTCTCCGAGACGCAATGAAATTGCACATGGGGCCGTTAGGTATACGCCGCCTTTAATAGTTACATCTAAAAGAAAATTCAGAGAAAAATATCCTAGAGATTGTATATTAATATCAGAAGTAGCTGGTTGGGCACTTTATCCGAATTACGCCTCCACTGATAGAACAGATATAAATTATAATCCGGAGTACATTTATAGCTCTATCGAGATACTTTATTATGCGGAGCAATTTAATCTTGCAAAAGCTGTTGTAGGCCAGTTCTACCACAATATATGGGAATTAAAGAACAGTATTATTAGAGAGAACGAAGCATCTAAAGACGCGATGCAGGCTAGCGGGACGCAAACGTCAGACTCCACCCATAGTGAAACTTAAATACTGTGTCGCACAAGCCTTGGTGCTCTTTGACTTTCTTCTTTTTAAGATCGTAATACGCTGTCTGTGCGATGCCTGCCGGCGCCAGTTCGGGAAATTTTATCGCAAATTCTAAGTAAAGCCGGTCCAGGGGCGCTGCCCCTGGCGGAGTTTGAGGCAGAGCCTCAACC
>CAXSER010000099.1:0-8454 GCA_964236315.1 uncultured Acetobacteraceae bacterium
CGCGTCGCTGCTGCCGGACCAGGCGGGGGTGCTGCGCGCGCTGGCGGCGCGTCGGGGTGCCGCACCCGTCGCGGTCACCGGGTATGGCGACGCCGGCGCGGACACGCCGGACGCGCAGTCCGAGGCGCTGTCGCTGGGGCTGCAGCGGGCGCAGGCGATGTCGGCGGTGCTGGGCACCTACGGCGTGCCGGCCGGCGCGATCCGCATCGCCGCGGAAGCCTTCGGTCGCGGCGGCACCGTGCGGCTGATACACTGAGCGGCTACACTGAGCGCCTGGTGCCGGACCGGGTGCCGCCCTGCGTCCACAATCCCCTGTTGTCGAGCGTGCCATGACCGACGAGTTCCACCGCATCCGCCGCCTGCCGCCCTACGTGTTCGCCGAGGTCAACAAGGCCAAGGCCAGCGCCCGCTCGCGCGGCGAGGACATCATCGACCTCGGCATGGGCAACCCGGACAGCCCGACGCCCGCGCACATCGTCGCCAAGCTGGTCGAGACGGTCGCCGACCCGCGCAGCCACGGCTACTCGGTGAGCCGGGGCATCCCCGGGCTGCGCCGTGCGCTGGCGGCCTACTACGCGCGGCGCTTCGACGTGGGGCTCGACCCGGAGAGCGAGGCGATCGTCACCATCGGCAGCAAGGAGGGGCTGGCGAACCTGGCGTCGGCGATCACCAGCCCGGGCGACACGATCCTGGTACCCAACCCGTCGTACCCGATCCACCAGTTCGGCTTCGTGATCGCGGGCGCCTCGGTGCGCTCGGTGCCGGCCGAGCCGGGGGAGGACATGCTGCGCGCGCTCGACCGGGCGGTGCGGCATTCCGTGCCCAAACCGACGGCGCTGATCGTGAACTTCCCGTCCAACCCGACGGCGTTCCTCGCGGACCTGGACTTCTACAAGGAGGTCGTGGCGTTCGCGCGGCGCGAGGGCATCTGGATCCTGTCGGATCTTGCGTATGCCGAGATCTACTTCGGGGACCGGGTGCCGCCGTCGATCCTGCAGGTCGAGGGCGCGAAGGACATCGCGGTCGAGTTCACGTCGATGTCCAAGACCTACTCGATGGCGGGGTGGCGGATCGGCTTCGCGGCGGGCAACGCGCGGCTGATCGCGGCGCTGGCGCGGATGAAGTCGTACCTGGACTACGGGGCGTTCACGCCGATCCAGGTGGCGGCCGTGGCCGCGCTGAACGGGCCGCAGGACTGCGTCGAGGACATGCGCACGCTGTATCGCGACCGGCGCGACGTGCTGATCCGCGGGCTGTCTGCGGCGGGGTGGGACGTGCCCTCGCCCGAGGGGTCGATGTTCGCGTGGGCGCCGATCCCGCCGCGCTACGCGCACCTGGGGAGCGTGGAGTTCTCCAAGCTGCTGCTGTCGCGCGCGCAGGTGGCGGTGGCGCCGGGGCTCGGCTTCGGGGAGCACGGGGAGGGGTTCGTGCGCATCGGGCTCGTGGAGAACACGCAGCGGCTGCGGCAGGCCACGCGCAACATCCGCGCGTTCCTGCAGGCGGACAGCAATGTCGCGGCGCCTGCGTTCGAGAGCGCGAAGTGAGGAAGGTCGAGGCTCTGCCTCGAACTCCGCCAAGGGCTGGGCCCTTGGATCGCCTTCTCTTAAGTCAAAGGGATCAAAGGGTCCTCGGACCCTTTGCGGGTCTGGGCAGAGCCCAGGCTTGCTTCCTGTGACGCTCCGCGTGGGCGTGGCCGGTCTGGGGACGGTGGGCGGCGGGGTGCTGCGGCTGCTGCGCGACAATGCCGCACTGGTGGCGGCGCGGGCGGGGCAGCCGATCGTGGTCACGGCGGTCTGTGCGCGCGACCGGGGGCGCGACCGGGGCGTGTCGCTGGAGGGGGTGCGCTGGCACGAGGATGCGGTGGCGCTGGCGGAGGACCCGGGTGTCGATGTGGTGGTGGAGCTGATCGGCGGGTCGGAGGGGGCGGGGCGGGCGCTGGTGGAGGCGTCGCTGCGGGCGGGGCGGCCGGTGGTGACCGCGAACAAGGCGCTGCTGGCGGTGCACGGGGTGGCGCTGGCCGAGGCGGCGGAGCGGGCGGGGGTGATGCTGGGGTTCGAGGCGGCGGTGGCGGGGGGGATCCCCGTGATCAAGGCGCTGCGCGAGGGGCTGGCGGGGAACACGGTGGAGCGCGTGGCGGGAATCCTGAACGGGACCTGCAACTACATCCTGACGACCATGCGCGAGAGCGGGCGGGAGTTCGCCGACGTGCTCGGGGAGGCGCAGGCGCTGGGGTATGCGGAGGCGGACCCGTCGTTCGACGTGGACGGGGTGGATGCCGCGCACAAGCTGGCGATCCTGGCGGCGCTGGCGTTCGGGCGGCCGGTGGCGTTCGACGAGGTGCACGTCGAGGGGATACGGGCGGTGTCTGCGCTCGACATCGCGTTCGCCGAGGAGCTGGGGTTCAGGATCAAGCTGCTGGGGATCGCGCAGCGCGGCGAGGCGGGGGTCCTGGCGCGGGTGCACCCGTGCATGGTGGCGCGCGACGCGTCGCTGGCGCGGGTGGAGGGGGTGTTCAACGCGGTGGTGGCGGAGGGGGATTTCGTCGGGCGGCTGATGCTGGAGGGGCGGGGCGCGGGGGCGGGGCCGACGGCGTCGGCGGTGGTGGCGGACCTGGTGGACCTGGCGCGGGGGCGGGTGGTGCCGGTGTGGGGGGTGGCGTCGGGGGAGCTGTCGCGCAGCCCGGCCGCGCCGATGGCGGACCGGGTGGGGGCGTTCTACCTGCGGCTGATGGTTCGCGACCGGCCGGGGGTGATCGCGGACGTGGCGGCGGCGCTGCGCGACCACGCGGTGTCGGTGGCGAGCATGCTGCAGCACGGACAAGGGTCCGCGGAGCACGGGCGGGCGCCGGAGGAGGCGGTGGCGATGGTGCTGGTCACGCACGAGACGCGCGAGAGGAACATGGCGGCGGCGCTGGGGGACGTCGGGCGGCTGGATGCGGTGCTGGAGCCGCCGGCGCTGATCCGGATCGAGGCGGGGTAGCGGGCGGGCTGCGGGCGGCAGGCGGCTTGGGGGCGGGGCGGGCGGGGGTTGCGGCCCGTGCGGCGTCGCGATGGGTGGAGCGGGGCGCGGTTCCGTCCTGCCGCGCGGGACGTGCTGCAGGTGGTTCTGGTCGGGATCGTGGGTCGGGCGGGGTTTTTGTCCTGTGCGGCGGGACAGGAACGGGCGAAGCCGTCCCGCGGCGCAGGACAAAAGGGGGGACGTTTGTCCTGCCGCACGGGACATACGGTGGCGGAATTCGTGGCGGCGTCCTGCGCGGCGGGACGGATTTGGGGCGTTTCGCCGTGGTGGCGCGGCCGGACGCCCTGTGTGCCAGGGTCCGGGGGGCGGCCTCGCCCCCCGGTCTTGCCTGCGCTTTCGGTTGGCGCGGGGCGGTTTGCGTCGTATGGGCGAGGTCGGGTTCGGGAAGGATGGCGGCATGAGCGACGCGGGTTCCAAGGGCTACCAGGCGGGCGACCGCAACCTCGCGCTGGATCTGGTGCGGGTGGTGGAGGCGGCGGCGCTGGCGGCGTCGCACTGGATGGGGCGCGGGCAGAAGAACGAGGCGGACGGCGCCGCGGTGGAGGCGATGCGGCGCGCGTTCGACACGGTCGAGATCGACGGCACCGTCGTGATCGGCGAGGGCGAGATGGACGAGGCGCCCATGCTCTACGTCGGCGAGAAGGTCGGCTCGGGCGGGCCTGCGATGGACATCGCGGTCGATCCGCTGGAGGGCACGACGCTGACCGCGAAGGGCGGGCCGAACGCGATCACCACGGTCGCTCTGGCCAGCCGGGGGAATTTCCTCAATGCCCCCGACGTCTACATGGACAAGATCGCGGTGGGCGGGGGGCTGCCGGAGGGGATCGTGGAGCTGGATTCGCCGATCGAGGTGAACCTGCGCAACCTGGCGCGGGCGAAGGGGCGCGAGATCGGCGACCTGGTGGTGTGCACGCTGGACCGCGAGCGCCACGAGGAGCTGATCGCGCGATGCCGGGCGGCCGGCGCGCGGATCGTGCTGCTGTCGGACGGGGACGTGGCGGGGGTGATCGCCACGGCGCAGCCGGAGAGCGGGGTCGACCTGTACGTGGGTTCGGGGGGGGCGCCGGAGGGGGTGCTGTCGGCGGCCGCCCTTCGTTGCGTGGGCGGCCAGATGCAGGGGCGGCTGATGTTCGAGGACACGTCCCAGGTCGAGCGGGCGCGGGCGATGGGGATCACCGATCCGTCGCGCGTCTACGGGATCATGGACATGGCGAAGGGCGACGTGATGTTCGCGGCGACCGGGGTGACGTCGGGCGCGATGCTGCGCGGCGTGCGGCGCTACGGGCACGGGGCGACGACGCACTCGATCGTCATGCGGTCCAAGTCGGGGACGGTGCGGATGATCGAGGCCCAGCACAACTTCGACACCAAGACCTGGGCGGCGGCGACCTGAAGGAAGACCGGGCTCTGCCCGGACCCGCCAGGGGGGAGCCCCCCCTGGACCGGCCTCTGAAAGAGGAATCCCGTTGCGCCGGTCCAGGGCGGCTCGCCCTGGCGGAGTCCGGAGGCAGAGCCTCTGGCCTTGCTTTCTCATGCTGAGTCTCACGGGTCGCGAGTGGGTGTGGCGCGAGGCGGAGGACCGGCTGGGGCTGGCGCTGGCGGAGCGGCTGGGCGTGCCGGAGCTGGTGGGGCGGCTGCTGGCGGGACGTGGCGTCGGCGTGGAGGGGGCGGCGGACTTCCTGGAGCCGACGCTGCGCGCGATGCTGCCCGATCCGTCGGTGCTCGCGGACATGGATACGGCGGCGGAACGGCTGGCGCGGGCGGTGCGCGCGCGCGAGTGCGTCGCCGTGTTCGGGGACTACGACGTGGACGGGGCGTGCTCGGCGGCGATCATGGCGCTGCTGCTGCGCAGGCTGGGGTGCGTGGTGCGCACGCACGTGCCGGACCGGCTGCTGGAGGGGTACGGGCCGAACGCGGGGGCGCTGCGGGAGCTGGCGGCGGCGGGGGCGAGCCTGATCGTGTGCGTGGACTGCGGCACGGCGGCGGGCGACATCCTCGACTGCGTGGCCGGGGTCGCGGACGTGGTCGTGCTCGACCACCACAAGTTCGAGGGGGCGGCGCCGCGGGTGGTGGCGACGGTGAACCCGAACCGGCCGGACGACCGCTCGGGGCTGGGGGGGCTGTGTGCCGCGGCGATCGCGTTCCTGGCGGCGGTGGCGGTGGTGCGGGTGCTCAGGCGCGAGGGGCATTTCGGGGCGGGGGCGGCGCCCGACCTGATGGGGCTGCTCGACCTGGTGGCGCTGGCGACGGTGTGCGACGTGATGCCGCTCGCGGGGCTGAACCGGGCGCTGGTGACGCAGGGGTTGAAGGTGATGGGGCGGCGGGCGCGGCCGGGGGTGGCGGCGCTGCTCGCGGTGGCGGGGGGGCACGAGGTGCCGAGCGCGTTCACCTGCGGGTTCGCGCTGGGGCCGCGGATCAACGCGGCGGGGCGGATCGGGGAGGCCGGGCTCGGGCTCGCGCTGCTGCTGTGCGAGGACGCGGGGGAGGCGGCGGGGATCGCCGCGCGCCTCGACGGGGTGAACCGGGAGCGCCAGGGGGTCGAGGCGTCGATGCACGACGCGGCCATGGCGGCCGGCGAGGCGCAGGTGGCGGCGGGGCACGCGTCGATCCTCGTCGTGCAGGCGGGGTGGCATCCGGGCGTCGTGGGGATCATGGCGGGGCGGCTCAAGGAGCGGTTCAACCGGCCGGCGTGCGTGGGGGGGATCGTCGACGGGCCCGGCGGGGCGGTGGTGAAGGGGTCGGGGCGCTCGGTTCCGGGGCTCGACATCGGTGCGGCGGTGATCGCGGCGCGCCAGGCAGGGCTGCTGCTGACCAGCGGGGGGCACGCGATGGCGGCGGGGTTCAACTGCGCGCCCGAGGCGGTCCCGGCGTTCCATGCGTTTCTCGATGCGCGGCTGGCGGGGGCGGCGGATCTGCCGGCGGCCGCCGCGCTGGTGGTGGAGGCGCGGGTGTCGGTGGCGGGGGCGAACCTGGCGCTGGCGCGCGCGGTCGGGCGGCTGGCGCCGTTCGGGATGGGCAACGAGGAGCCGGTCATCGTGCTGCCGCGTGCGCGCGTGGTGCGCGCGGACCGCTGCGGGAAGGAGGGCACCGCGCTGCGCGTGCTCGTCGAGGGCGAGGGGGGCGGGCGGCTGCGGGCGATGCTGTTCCGGGCGCGGGAGGGGTCGCGCGAGGGGGCGCTGGCGCGGGTGCTGGAGGGGCGCGCGGGCGAGCCGGTGCAGCTCGCGGGGCACCTGCGGGCGGAGAGCTGGCAGGGGGAGGAGCGGGTGGGGTTCGTGATCGTGGACGCGGCGGCGGCGTGAGGGCGGCCGCCTGACGGGGCGGCTTGATTCGGGGGCGGGGGTCGGCTACCCCCACGGGCGCCGGCGCCTGCGTCCCGTTCGTCTAGAGGCCCAGGACACCGCCCTTTCACGGCGGCGACACGGGTTCGAATCCCGTACGGGATGCCACGTGCCTGACGCACGGCCGCCCCGGCCCGCCGAAAGCCTTCGAGTGCGAAAACCCGTCGCTTCGTGTCGAGGTTTCCAGAGGCGAGCCTCTGGCGGAGTTCGAGGCAGGGCCTCGACCTTGCCTTGCGTCTCCGTTCAGGAGTCGGCCTCGCCGGCGGAGGCGGCGCGCGTCTCGGGGGCCGGCGGGCCGGCGGTGCGGATCACCCGGATCGAGCCGACGAGCACCACGATCAGCAGCGCCAGCACGCCCAGCTCCAGCATCGCGGCGTCGAACAGCGGCCGGCTGTCCTGGGTCCACTGGCCGGGCTTGGTGATCTGCGAGGTCTCCAGCGTGATGACGAGCATGCGGCGGATGCAGGCGATCAGGCCCACGATCAGGAACGGCTCGCACACCAGGGTTCCCGCGCGCAGGGAGGCGTGCACGGTGTGCAGGATCTCGACAAGCATCAGCACGAACAGCAGGCGGTCGATGATGTGCACGGTCGCGTCGGTGCCGGTCCAGTCCTGCAGGCCGGTCCACAGCGTGTCGCCGGCGCCGGCCAGCGCGATCAGCAGGGCGACCACCAGCATGAGGCCGATGATCGCGTAGACGCCGCGTTCGGCGCCCTGGATGATGTCGGCGCTGCGGCGGAACTCGCCGGAGAAGGGCAGGCGGGCAGGCCGGGCGGACGGCTCGGCGTCAGGCGGGTTCGCGGTCGCGGCCTGGTGCGGGGTGTCCACGCGGGATGGTCCTCGCCGGTGCGGGAAGCGGCATCGTAGGGGCGCGGAGAGGGCCGTGCCTAGGGGCTGTCATGGGTGCGGCAGCGCCGTGGCGTTTCCAGGGGAAGGCAAGCGTCTTCTTTTCCTGGAGAAAAAGAAGCAAAAAGACTTTGCGAATAGGAGTCCGGGCGCGCTTGCGGCTCCGGGTCCTCATGGGCGGAAGTTCTCTGGTCCTTTCTTCCGGGGAAGAACATGCTTCCTGTCCGTCGTGGCGCATGGGCACGGGGCTGGCAGGTCCTTGACAGCCCCAGGGGCCGCTGGGGCCGGGCGTCCGGAGTCGCGGGGCCGCGTCGTTTCCGTCGCGTGCGGGTCAGGCGGCGGCGTGCGTCCTCACACGGTTTCGCCGGCCTCCACGACCACCGTGTCGACGACGTCGGTGCGCTCGTAGAGCATCCGGCCGAGAGTGCCCGCGATCATCGCGCCGGCGATCGGGGCAAGCCAGAACATCCAGAGCTGGGCGATGTGGGCGCCGCCGGCGAACAGGGCGGGGGCGGTGCTGCGCGCGGGGTTGACCGAGGTGTTGGTCACGGGGATCGAGATCAGGTGGATCAGGGTCAGCGCCAGGCCGATCGGGATGCCGGCGAAACCGGTCGCCGCACCCTTGGACGTGGTGCCGATGATGATCATCAGGAAGAAGAAGGTCAGGAGCAGCTCGGCCAGGAAGCAGGAGGCCATCGAGTAGCCGCCGGGGCTGAGCGCGCCGTAGCCGTTGGACGCGAAGCCGGCGGGGTCCCAGCCGGGCCTGCCGGACGCGATGATCCACAGGGCGCAGGAGGCGAGGATCGCGCCGAGAAGCTGGACGCCGATGTAGGGCAGGACGTGGCGGTCGGCGCAGCGGCCGGCGGACCACAGGCCGAGGGTGACCGCGGGGTTGAAGTGGCCGCCGGAGATGTGGCCGACCGCGTAGGCCATGGTCAGCACGGTCAGGCCGAAGGCGACGGAGACGCCGACGAAGCCGATGCCGAGCTGGGGGAAGGCGGCGGCGAGCACCGCGCTGCCGCAGCCGCCGAACACGAGCCAGAAGGTGCCGATGAACTCGGCAAGCAGACGCCGCTGCATGTCGTTGCGCATGACATGGTGCCCCGATACGTTTTCTACACGTAACGAGATCCGGGGGCGGATGCAAGCGATACCGCAGGGACCGCAGGGGCGCAGGGGCTGGGCGGGGGGCGGAGCGGGACGGCCGGCGCTGGGCGTGCGTGGGCCCGGCGGGGCTGCGGGGGCCGGGCGG
>CAXSER010000100.1:0-8435 GCA_964236315.1 uncultured Acetobacteraceae bacterium
CTTCTTTTTCTTCAGAAGAAGAAGGCGCTTGCCTCCTCCTGCACGCCCCCGCTCAGTGCTCCGCCTCCGCGAGGCTCGGCCCCGTGCCCAGCGCCGCTTCCGCCGCGTGCAGGGTCTCGCTCGCCTTGGCGAAGGCGGCGGCCTGCGCGCCGTCCTTGGCCTCCATCGCCTCCAGGAACGCGCGCCAGTCGGGCCGCACCTTGTCCGGCATCTCCGTGTCGAGCCTGTGCTCCAGCTCCACGAGCCGGGCCTGCGGCGAGGCCGCCGCGGTCGTGGCGTCCTCGCTGCCGTCGTAGACGCCGACGCCGCACACCTGGTCGCCCGCCCGCGTGTAGTACGTGGTCTTGGGCAGGGCGCGGGTGCTGCCCGGCCTGGGGAACAGGTAGTGGATCTCGGCCACCTCCCCCGGCTTCGCGTTGGCGAGCATGGTGGCGATGAAGTGGTTGCCGGTGTTGTCGTGCAGGTCGTGCACGTCCTGGCCCTGCAGCACCGGGTTCGGGTGGGCGGTCATGATGCCGGTGGGGCCGACGCAGAACACGTAGGTGTCGACGGTGCGGAAGCCCGCCTGACCCCTGGTGAACTCGTCGAGCGCCCGCGGCTCGTCGGCGTTGATCGCCGCGACCACGCGCTTGAGCATCATGCGCGCGCCCTCCTCGTCGTTGCCGCCGCACGAGCTGGGGGCCTCGCCGAACCCGCAGGCGAGCGCCGGCGTCGCGGCCAGGGAGGCAAGCAGCAGCATCGCGGCAAGACGCTTCATCGCGGGGTCCCCATCGACGGCTCCGGCAACACCAGGCCGGCGGCCGCATGCGCGCCACCCGCCCGGAGGACGCAGGCAGCCTAGAGGGAACCGGCGACGTTCTGCAACAGGATCGAACACGCGGGTACGCAGACCTGCCCCGGACCCCGTCCGCCGGGAGCGACCGCGCGCACCCGGGCCGCCGGCTCCCCGGCGGGCCGGCTCAGCCCTTCGGCGCGTCCGGGGCGGCCGCCGCGTCCGACACCGCGCCGTCGCCGAGCGGCGGCCGGTCCGCGCCGTCGCCGACCGCGCCCTCCGGCAGGGCGGTCGCCGTGGGCGCGCGACGCAGCTCCTCCATCGCGGCGGCCGCCAGCGGCGACAGCCCGGCGGCCTCGGCCCCGTCGCTGTCCACCTTCGACATCAGGTCCGCCCGCATCCTGGGCTCCCAGAACTTGCGCAGGTGGTCCGCCACCTCCAGCGCGCCCGACTGGCCGCGCTGGGTGGCGAAGAAGCTGGCGATCTGGTTGGCCATCGCCGCCAGCCGCGTGGTGTCCATCATCGCCGGATCACTCCGCAGCAGGCACGGCGCGCTCGATGCGCCGGCTCTCGCGCGAGTGCGCCTCGTACGACCGCTGCCACTCCGAAGGCCCGTTGGACGGCGTGATCTGCACCGCCGTGACCTTGTACTCCGGGCAGTTGGTCGCCCAGTCGGAGAAGTCCGTGGTGATGACGTTGGCCTGCGTCGTCGGGTGGTGGAACGTGGTGTACACCACGCCCGGCGCCACGCGCTCGGTGATCAGCGCGCGCAGCGAGGTCTCGCCCGCCCGGCTCTGGATGCGCACGAAGTCGCCCTCGCGCACGCCGCGCTCCAGGGCGTCGGACGGATGGATCTCCAGCCGGTCCTCCTCGTGCCACACGGAGTTCTCCGTGCGCCTGGTCTGCGCGCCCACGTTGTACTGGCTCAGGATGCGCCCCGTGGTGAGCAGCAGCGGGAACCTGCGGTTCGAGCGCTCCTCGGTCGGGATGTACTCGGTGGTGACGAACCGCCCCTGGCCGCGCACGAAGCCGCCGACGTGCATGATCGGCGTGCCCTCGGGCGCCTCGTCCGTGCACGGCCACTGGATCGACCCCAGCGCCTCCAGCTTCTCGTACGACACGCCCTTGAACGTCGGCGTCAGCCTGGCGACCTCGTCCATGATCTCCGACGGGTGCGCGTACTCCATCGGCTTGCCCAGCGCGCGGGCCAGCGCCACCGTGATCTCCCAGTCCGCCATGCCGCCGTTGCGCGGCGTCATCACGCGGCGAACCCGCTGGATGCGGCGCTCGGCGTTGGTGAACGTCCCGTCCTTCTCCAGGAAGGTCGAGCCGGGCAGGAACACGTGGGCGTAGTTCGCCGTCTCGTTCAGGAACAGGTCCTGCACGACGATGCACTCCATCGCCTCCAGCCCGCGCGTGACGTGGTGCGTGTCCGGGTCGGACTGCACGATGTCCTCGCCCTGCACGTACAGCCCCTTGAACGTGCCGCTGACCGCCGCGTCGAACATGTTGGGAATGCGCAGGCCGGGCTCCGGGTCGATCTCCACGCCCCACGCCGCCTCGTGCAGCGCCCGCGTGGTGTCGTCGGACACGTGGCGGTACCCCGACAGCTCGTGCGGGAAGCTGCCCATGTCGCAGGCGCCCTGCACGTTGTTCTGCCCGCGCAGCGGGTTCACGCCCACGCCGGGCCGCCCGAGATTGCCGGTCGCCATCGCGAGGTTCGCGATCGCCATCACCGTGGTCGAGCCCTGGCTGTGCTCGGTCACCCCCAGCCCGTAGTAGATCGCCGCGTTGCCGCCCGACGCGTACAGCCGCGCAGCACCCCGGATCAGCTCCGGGTCGACGCCGGCCATCTCGCCCACGATCTCCGGGCTGTGGCGCGGGTCGCGGGCGAACTCGGCCCACTCCTCGAACGCGTCCCACTCGCAGGTGGCGCGCACGAACACCTCGTTGACCAGCCCCTCGGTGACGATGACGTGCGCGATCGACGTCAGCACCGCGACGTTGGTCCCCGGCCGCAGCGGCAGGTGGAAGTCCGCCTCGACGTGCGGGCTGCGCACCAGGTCGGTCTTGCGCGGGTCGATGACGATCAGCTTGGCACCCTTGCGCAGCCGCGCCTTCATGTGGCTGGCGAACACCGGATGCCCGTCGGTCGGGTTGGCGCCGATCACCATCATGATGTCGGTGTGGTCGACGGTGTCGAAGTCCTGCGTGCCGGCGGAGGTGCCGAGCGTGGTCATCAGCCCGTACCCGGTCGGCGAGTGGCAGACCCGGGCGCAGGTGTCGATGTTGTTGTTGCCGAACGCCGTGCGCACCAGCTTGGCGACGAGGAACGTCTCCTCGTTGGTGCAGCGCGACGACGAGATGCCGCCGATCGAGCCGCGCCCGTACTGGCCCTGGATGCGCTTGAACTCCCCGGCCGCGCGGTCCAGCGCCTCCTGCCAGCTGCACTCGCGCCACGGGTCGGTGATCCTCTCGCGGATCATCGGCGTGGTGATGCGCTCGCGGTGCGTGGTGTAGCCCCACGCGAAGCGGCCCTTGACGCAGCTGTGCCCGTGGTTCGCCTTGCCGTCCTTGTACGGCACCATGCGCACGACCTCCTCGCCGCGCATCTCCGCCTTGAACGTGCACCCCACGCCGCAATACGCGCAGGTGGTGATGACCGAGTGCTCCGGCTTGCCGATGGCGATCACCGACTTCTCGTTCAGCGTCGCCGTCGGGCAGGCCTGCACGCAGGCGCCGCAGCTCACGCACTCGGAGTCCATGAACGCCTCGTGCGCGGACGCGGAGACGCGCGCGTCGAACCCGCGCCCCTCGATGGTGAGGGCAAAGGTGCCCTGCACCTCCTCGCACGCCCGCACGCAGCGCGAGCAGACGATGCACTTGGACGGGTCGTAGGTGAAGTACGGGTTGCTCTCGTCCTTCTCCGCGACGATGTGGTTCTCCCCGTCGTAGCCGTAGCGCACCTCGCGCAGCCCGACGTCGCCCGCGGTGTCCTGCAGCTCGCAGTCCCCGTTGGCCGAGCAGGTCAGGCAGTTCAGCGGGTGGTCGGAGATGTAGAGCTCCATCACCCCCTTGCGGACCTGCTTGAGCCGCTCCGTCTGCGTGCGCACGACCATGTCGTTGGCCACCGGCGTGGTGCACGACGCGGGCAGCCCGTTGCGTCCCTCGACCTCGACCAGGCAGATGCGGCACGAGCCGAAGCTGTCGAGCATGTCCGAGGCGCACAGCTTGGGCACCTGGATGCCCGCCTCCATCGCCGCGCGCATGATCGAGGTGCCCTCGGCCACCTGCAGCGTCCTCCCGTCGATGGTCACGGTGACGAGCACGTTGCTGTCCGGCTTCTTGGTGCCGTAGTCGATTTCCTGGATCAGGCCCATGGCGCCGCTCCTACTCTGCCGCGACGCGCAGCGGCGCCGGACCGAAATCCTCGGGGAAATGGTTCATGGCACTCTGCACCGGATACGGGGCGAACCCCCCGAGCGCGCACAGCGAGCCGTATTTCATCGTCTCGCACAGGTCCTGCACCAGCACGAGGTTGGCGGCCACGTTCTCGCCCCGCGCCACCTTGTCCAGCGTCTCCACGCCGCGCGTCGACCCGATGCGGCACGGCGTGCACTTGGAGCAGCTCTCGATCGCGCAGAACTCCATCGCGAAGCGCGCCTGCTTGAGCATGTCCACGCTGTCGTCGAACACCACGATGCCGCCGTGCCCGATCAGCCCGTCGCGCGCAGAGAACGCCTCGTAGTCGAACGGCGTGTCGAACAGCGCCCTGGGAAAATACGCCCCGAGCGGCCCGCCGCACTGCACCGCGCGAACCTCTCGCCCCGACGCCGTCCCGCCGCCGACGTCATCGACCAGCTCGCCCAGCGTGATCCCGAACGCCGTCTCGAACAGCCCCGTGAACCTCAGGTTCCCCGCGAGTTGGATCGGCATCGTCCCGCGCGAGCGCCCCATGCCGAAGTCGCGGTACGCGTCCGCCCCCTCGGACAGGATCACCGGCACGCTGGCCAGGGTCACGAGGTTGTTGATCACCGTGGGCTTGCCCCACAGCCCCTCGTGCACCGGCAGCGGCGGCTTGGCGCGCACCTGCCCGCGCTTGCCCTCGATGCTCTCCAGCAGCGACGTCTCCTCGCCGCACACGTAGGCGCCGGCGCCGACGCGGATCTCCAGGTCGAAGCGCCGCCCCGTCCCCTGCCCGTCCGCGCCCACGATGTCGCTGCCCAGCAGCCGCTCGCGATACGCCGTGTCGATCGCCGCCTGCAGCACCTCGATGGCGTGCGGATACTCCGAGCGGATGTAGACCATGCCGATCGTCGCATCGATCGCCAGCCCCGCGATCGTCATGCCCTCGATCAGGCAGAACGGGTCGCCCTCCATCACCATGCGGTCGGCGAACGTCCCGCTGTCCCCCTCGTCCGCGTTGCACACGACGTAGCGCTGGTCCGCCTTCGCCATGGCGGCGCCGCGCCACTTGATCCCCGTCGGGAACCCCGCCCCGCCGCGCCCGCGCAGCCCGGACTTGAGCACCTGCGCGATCGTCTCCTCGCCGCCGATCTCCAGCGCCCTCGCGAGCCCCGCATACCCGCCGTGCGCCCGGTAGTCCTCGATCGACAGCGGATCGGTGATCCCGCACCTCCTGAACGTCAGCCGCTGCTGGCGTGCCAGGAACGGGATCTCCTCGACCAGCCCCACCGACAGCTTGTGCGCCTCGCCCCCCAGCACCGCCGCCACCAGCGACGCCACGTCCTCGACGCTCACGCCGCCATACCCGACGCGCCCCTCGGGCGTGACGACCTCGACCAGCGGCTCCAGCCAGTGCATCCCGCGCGACCCGTTGCGCACCAGCCGGAACGCCCGCCCCGCGCGCTGCACCGCGCTGGCGATCGCCGCCGCCACCTCGTCCGCGCCCACCGCCAGCGCCGCCGCGTCGCGCGGCACGTAGATCGTCAGCACGTCGGCGTTCGTGGCGTCGCTCATGCTCCGGCCTCCTCGATCAGCGCGTCGAGCCGCGCCGGGTTGAGCCGGGCGTGGATGCGCCCGTCCAGCATCGCCGACGGCGACAGCGAGCACAGCCCGAGGCAGTACACCGCCTCCAGCGCCACCGCCCCGTCCGCCGTCGCCTCGCCCACCGCAATCCCCAGCCTGCGCTCCGCGTGCGCCGCCAGCTCGTTGCCGCCCTTGGACTGGCACGACTCCGCCCGGCACAGCTTGAGCACGTGGCGCGCCGGCCTCTCGGTGTGGAAGTCGTGGTAGAAGCTGATCACCCCGTGCACCTCCGCCCGGCTGACGTTCAGCGCGTGGGCGATCGGCTGCACCGCCTGCTTCGGCACGTAGCCGAACTCGTGCTGCAGCGCATGGAGCAGCGGCAGCATCGCGCCCGGCATCCCGCGGTGGCGTTCGATGATCTCGTCGCCCCGCGCCTGGTCCCAGCCGTCCACGTCCAGCATCCTGTTCTTCTTCCCCAGCAGACCCTGGATATGGGCACGATCCGCCCTTATCAACAACGCGATCGATCTATGCTGCGATAGAACAAACCTATCGTTGACGCCTCGGCGCCGTCATGCGCGGAACCGGGAGCGACTGTCCCGGCAGGTCCCCGCTCCCAGACATGGACCAGAGCCCCGGCCACTCTTCCTCCCGGAAGACGACGCGGGGACACCCCCGCGCCGTGCCGCCCTCAGGGCTGCTTGCCCTCGCTGATCCGGTCCTCGGACTTCGCCTTCATGTGATGCCCGGCGACCGCGCCGACCGCCGCCCCGGTCTTGGTATGCCCGCCCATCATGTGCCCCGCGACGCCGCCGACCACGGCGCCCTTCACGGTGCCGCCCTTCGGCGACGGCGCCGCGTCCTGGGCCAGCGCGGCCAGCGGCGAAGCCAGCAGCCCGAGCGCGGCCGCCCCGGCCAGCAGTGCCTTGGTGTTCATCGTCGACTCTCCTCGCGCGCGGGGACAGCCCCCGCTGCCCCATCCAAAACCCCGCGTATGGCAAAAGTTCGGCACGTCCACCCAGGAAGGCAGAAGCCTTCTTTTTCCGAAGAAAAAGAAGCAAGAAGATTTTCCTCATAAGGTCACGGCTCCCCCGGCCGGCGACAAATCCCTTATCGGCAAAGTTCTTTGGTTCTTTCTTTCAAGAAAGAACACGCTTCCTTCCTACCCTCCCGCCAGCCCCTTCGCCTCCCTGACCAGCGCCAGCGTCAGCAGCGGCAGCGTCTCGCGCCGCGGCACCACCAGCCCGACCTCGAACGACGTGTGCGGCTCCACCAGCGGCACCGAGCAAAGCCCCGCCGCCCGGAACGCCACCGCGTCGTCCTGCCCGCCCGCCGGCCCGCCGCCCGCCATCGCCCGCACCACCGCGCCCGGCAGCACGCTCGCCCACCCCCCGCCGCGCACGTGCGACAGCAGCGCCAGCACCGAGTTCGACTCCAGCCGCGCCTCCGGCGTCCCCCCGCCCTGCCCCAGCAGCCGGTCCAGGATCCGCCGGTTCTGCATGTCCGGCGTCAGCAGGCACAGCGCCAGCCCCCGCGCCTCCGCCCACGTCACGCTCTCGCGCCCCGCGAACACCCCCCCCTCCGCCATCACCAGGTGGAAGTGCTCGCGGTACAGCGGCACCGACGCCACCCGGCGCAGCGTGTCCGCGTCGAGGTACGTCACCCCCGCGTCCACCTCCAGGTTCTCCATCAGCTCCAGGACCTGGTTCGACGTCCGCGACAGCACCGTGAACCGCAGCCCGGGATGACGCCGCAGCATCGGCGCCGTCAGCAGCGCCACCCCCGGCACCGCGGTCGGAATCACCGCCAGCCGCAGGTGCCCCGCCACGTCGCGCCGGTGCGCCTCGATCTCCTGGCGCATCGCCCGCGTGTCGCTCACGATCCGCCGCGCCCAGCCGAGCACCCGCTCGCCCTCCGGCGTGAATCCCCGGAACCGCGAATCCCGCTCCACGATCAGGATGCCGAGCTGGTCCTCGAGCTGGCGCAGGCCGGCGGACAGCGTCGGCTGCGTGATCCCCACGCTCTCCGCCGCCCGCCCGAAATGCCGCTCTCGGGCCAGCGCGAGGATCAGCTCCAGCTTGTCGATCACGGGAAGGAAGGTTGAGGCTCTGCCTCAAACTCCGCCAAAGGCTCGCCTTTGGAATCCACCACTCAAGGAAAGGGTTTCCAAAGGGCTCGGCCCTTTGGCGGGTTCGGGCAGGGCCCGGCCTTGCTTCCTCACCTCAGCCGTCCGCCTTCAGCACCTCGCCCGCGAGATACAGCGACCCGCAGATCAGCACCCGCCCCGGCGCCGCGCCCGCCCGCGCCGCCACCGCCCGCAGCGCGTCGGCCACCGTCGGCCCCGCCACCGCCACGCCCCCGGATGCCGCCACCACCGCCTCCACCGAGAGCCCGAGATACTGCCCGGGCTCGCACACCGCGTGCACGCTCGCCGCCAGCGGCAGCAGCGGCCGCAGGAACGCGCCGGCGTCCTTGGCCTGCTTCATCCCCACGACCAGGTGCAGCGGCCGGTCCGCCCACGTCGCCAGGTGCCCGGCCAGCGCCCGCCCCGCGCCCTCGTTGTGCGCCCCGTCGAGCCACAGCTCCCACCCCTGCGGCAGCATCCCCGCCAGCAGCCCGCCGAGCCGCTGCATCCGCCCCGGCCACTCCGCCCCCGCGATCCCGGCCAGCGCCG